>JALHUB010000281.1 GCA_022865685.1 Dehalococcoidia bacterium
AGCCTCTCTACTGTTCGACGGGTTGCGGTGATTGACGGTCTGAGGGTTGAAACCCTCAGCCTTTTTGTCCGGCGTGCCCGTCGCGGGAGTTTGACAGGCGTTCGAGGGGTCTTCTATATTTGCGGGGGGGCCGTTAGCTCAGCGGTAGAGCTCCGGACTTTTAATCCGGGAGTCGAGGGTTCGAATCCCTCACGGCCCTCCAGTTGCCGGCGCGACTCGCACGAAGCACGAAAGTCCACTAGTCGGTCACACGGAGCCGACTCGCCTCAACCGGTCCCCCCTCTTGCCGTCATCCAAGGCCACTAGCCGGTGAGGTACCGGTCTTGACCGAGGTGGTATGATCCATCCGTCCTCACCGGGAACGGTCGCCGGGCCGGGAGCAACGCGATAGCGCGTGGTTCCGGTTCTCATCGACGAGTTCCGGTTGCCTGGGCGAATGCGCTGAAAGGAAGAGTGCGGTGAACAGCCTTCGACTGAGACGGCTTTACCTGCGCGTTCTTGTGTTGCTGCTAGGAGCGGCGGCAGTGCTTTCTTCCGGCTGCGTCTGGGGGGTAGTCGCGGACGCGAAAACCGGTGCCCCCATCGTAGGAGCGAACGTTAAGTACACTGACGTTAACGGCAAGGTTGTAGAGACAAAGACTGACCTCAGTGGAATCTATGGCTTTGGACCGGGATACGGGCCGGCAGCAGGCCCGGCAATCCTCGAAGTGCACGCACAAGGTTACGAGACGAAGACTCAGCCGTGCACGATCGAGTACAACGATAACCCCGGGGCGTCCCTGAGCAACCTAGCCAGCTTCTGGGAGGTACAGAGCGTGGCCCTCTCGCCTGGTCCGGTTGCCGACGTGGCGGTCACTGATCTCTTCCCGGATAATTTGCCGGTAGGGAAGGTGTGGGCCAGACTGACCAACTACGGTCCGGACGCTGTGCCAGCTGGCACCAAGGTGTGGTGCTACATTCACATAGGGCAAGTGGGAACGGGACTGGGTACCAGTACGTATCAGAGCTACTTTGCCGTGAACCACAGACTAGAGGCCGGAGAAACACGCTCGTTTGAGGCGGGTCTTGACATCGATACCAACAACTCCCAGTACTACGAAATCAAGTGCACGGCGGTTCCCGTTGAAACGGTGACTGATCCAAATCCAAATAACTTGTACTACACCGAGGTCATCCCCTAGGGCCTTGCCGACGAGCAACAGGCGAACCGACAGGGTCCACAGATCGCAGTCGACCCTACGCCGGTACCGAATCTGCTAGCCGATGGGCGCCTCGATTGTGAGAAGGCGCTGGCTGACTTAGCTCACACGCTTGCCAGACGGGCCCCGGCCACGTACAATCCGGTCGTCAGATGTCACGCGGGCAAGACCGCAGGATTCGTCCTCGCAGAGCGCCATCTGACCCTTCCCGCAGATTCGGTGAAGAGCGCCGGATGCGGGCCGAAGAGGCTCCGGACTTTTAATCCGGGAGTCGTGGGTTCGAATCCCACACGGCCCTCCAGCAGGGCAGCAAAGGGCGGCGCCTGCTGTGCGCCGCCCCTGAGATTCACTTCATTTGCCGTTCACGCGGGTTCAGTGTTTGCTAGCCCGCAGGCAGAATGCCCCCGTAGCCGCAGCCGCTACACCCAGCCCAACCAGCAACCAGGCGGCGAGCGTCCAGGAAGAATCACTACCACCAGTCCCGGTGGCAGGTGGCTGAACCACTGGCCCTACTCCACCAGACGGCGTCGCGGTCGGCAGAGGCAGCGGAACAGGCGTGGATGTCGCCGGCGGAAGCACCGTCACGATCGGTGTGGCGGTGGCAGCGGGCGTGCGCGCCGACCGGTGCGACGGCGGGCAAGGCAGCGCGACATTGGCCGAGAACTCCGATGTGTTTCCGTCTGAGTCAGTCACAGTCGCCGTCACCGACCGGCACTCCACAGCCCCCTCGATCGGGACTGTCCAGTGGGACGTCGGACCGCCGGTTTGGTAGCTACCCAGGAACGTGCGCCCCTCGCCATGGCCGCCGTTGTCACCATCGTCGTCGGCAAGGAACACCTCCACAGTGCAGTTGCCACAGGTCGTAACCTCCACCGAGGAGAGCGTAGCCGAGGTGATCACCGGGAAGTTGAGTAGGCCGTTGGGGCCCGTGTCCGTGTCACCATCATCGTTTTCGGTCACGCCATCCTCGAGACCGAGATCGATGCCCAAGCCATCGTTGTCATAGATGGAATTGCGGGTGACGGTTATTGACGAGGCAGAGTTGGCGACTACTACACCCGTGGGCATCGGCAACGTCCCGTTTCGGGCGATCACGTTGTCCGGACCGATGGTGATGTCATGGGCCGACCACATGACCATGATCCCGGCAGCCGTGTTGTCCGTAATCGTGTTGCCGGTGATCGTCCCCGGGGCACTCGCCTCGAAGTCCGCGACTATCTGGATGCCGTACCAACCGGAGCCCGTGATCGTATTGTCTTCGATGGCATAGCCGCTGGCGTCCGCCGTGTCCGCCACGGAGATGTATATCCCGTCGTGATCAGCGCCGCTTATGCTGTTCCCCCTCAGCACCAGGTCCGTCAGGTCGTAGGCATTGTCACCCCGGATCTCGATTCCCCCTGTATCCGTCAGAATGTTGTTCGTCATGGTGCTGCCATTCACCGAACCATCAGCGCCGCCGGTGGCGGCCACCTGTATGCCGGCGCGGTTGCCTGATATCGTATTCCCGTCGACTATCGTTCCCGCAACCGACCCGTGGTGACCCGGCGCGAGTGCTATCGCGTCCCCTTCATTCCCCGTGATGGCGTTGCCCCTGATCTCGGTCCCGGCGACAGGGCCAAGGCCCGCCGCCGCTACCCTGATCCCGAACGCGTCGTCGGGGTCGGACCCCTCGTTGTCGCTGATGTTGTTGCCTTCGATCCGGTTGCCCGTCGCCGCTTCCGCACCGCTGAAGGCGACGCCGCCGTGCGCGTTCCCGCTGATGAGGTTCCCGCTTATGACGTTCTGGCTTGAATGCCCGCTTATGGTGACGCCGTAGCCGTTCCCAAGCAGCTCGTTGTCCTCGGCGTGGTTGCCATCGCCGTTGAAGATGCTAACGCCAGCGTTGACGAAGTTCTGCAGGCGCAGCCCCTTGACAGCGCAGCCATTGGCTTCGAGCCGGATGAGCCCGCGAACACTGTCGGGTGGTATGGCGCTGCCGTCCACTGTGACGACGGGCGTACCGGCATAGCCGGGTGCGCTTGTCCCATCAATGTCGACGTTGCCGAGAATCGGCGGCAGGTCGGTTGCCGGATTGATCGTGCCGCTGGTGCTAAACGTGATGGTATCGCCCGGCGGGGTGTGGGCCGACTCCTCGATGGCGGCGCGGAGAGTGCACTGTCCCGCGGTGGCCGTCTCACAAACGCCATTTCCATGATTCGCGTCGACCCCATCGCCGGTGCTGTTGACCACGAATGCGTCGGCGTGGGCGGGGGTGGGGAGGGCACCGGCTGCCAGGAGGACCAGCAGGACCACCAAGGAGGCTCGGCGGAACGTTACGATCGATAGGGACATGATGACATCTCCTTGTGTAGAAGCCCCGGCGAAGACCTCGTGCGCTAAGGCGCGAGAGCAGGAGCATCACGGATCCCTGGGGCACGGCGCCTGCAGGTCACGGCTGCTGAGGCTGATTCTGCCACGGCGGCCGCTTCGCGGTCAATGGGACTCAAGAAAAGGCCGCTTGCCTCACGCCCCCAAGACTCCGTACAATCCGGTCGTCAGGTGCCACGCGGGCAAGACCGCAGGATTCGTCCTCGGAGCGCGCGCTCTGACCTTCCCCTCAGATTCGGCGAGCACCGCCGGGTATGGGCCAAACGGCTCGCGGACTTTTAATCCGGGAGTCGAGGGTTCGAATCCCTCACGGCCCTCCAGCCCGTTTCGTCGCCATCGTCGGGCGCGCGTGCGCTGACCGGGGCATCCCCCTCAGCCTCGCCCAGCCCCAATACGCATCCCGCTCCTGAGACGCCGTGCGCCTCTTGCGCCCGCGAGGGCCAGCAGCTATGGTGCTCCCGTGGAGAACACACCGATAGGCCCTCGCCGGCCAAGGATTCATCTGGCGCCCGCAACGAGGGCTGGACTCTGGGCGGCACGGCTGTTGGTTGCGTTCGTAGCGGGCCTCGTGGTCTACATAAGCCTCGCCGTGGCTTTTCAGATTATTACAGGAGACGAAGCCGTCGATAACGCGTGGATGAGGGTGCCGTTGATGGGTGTGGTGCTGACGACGGCAGTCGCAGGAGTACTCGCAGGAGGAGCGGCGGCTTCTGCCGTCTTCCGTCGCGGCGAACGGTCGGTCCTAGCGTTTCTTGCGCTCATTGTCTTGGTCTTCATAGCTATCGTCTTTGTGGGTGAGTTGGTCGGCGAGTAGGCCCGCCTCCTCGTTCCGATTGACGACTCTGCCGGCGCCGACCGGCTGCGATTTCCCCAACCCTCCGAACCTGCGACCGAGCGTAACCGCA
>JALHUB010000282.1 GCA_022865685.1 Dehalococcoidia bacterium
CACGCGCCCGACGCCCGTCTACCGCATCGCCCCCTTCGTCATCGAAGAGCTGCGGGAAGCCGGCATCGCCGACGAGCAGATCCGCTTCGTCATCGCCTCCGGGACGCACGGCGCCCACGACAACAAGGCCCTGCGCGCCAAGCTGGGCCAGGAGATACTGGAGCGCTTCTTCGTCGTCCAGCACAACCCTTACGACAACTGCGTCTCCGTCGGCGCAACGACGCTGGGCACGCCTCTCGCCGTCAACCGCGAGGTCATGAGCTGCGACCTCAAGATCGGCATCGGCTCTATCCTGCCCCATCCTCAGGCCGGCTTCGGCGGCGGCGGCAAGCTGATACTGCCCGGCGTCTCCCACATCGACAGCGTCGACCGCTTCCACCGCACAATCATGGACAGTGCGCCGGCGACCGTCGGCATGGGCAACTGGGACGAGAACCCGATGCGACAGGAGACGGAGGACGCGGCGCGCCTGGTGGGACTCGACATAACTGTCGACGCGCTGTTCAACGGCCGCTGCGAAGTCACCGACTTGCTCGTCGGCGACCCCGTGCTGGCGCACCACGAAGGCGTGAAGATAGCGAAGGACATCTACGCGACGGAGCTGACAAGGGACGCGGACGTCGTCGTGACGAACGCCTTCGCCAAGCCGAACGAAGCGGCCATCGCGCTGATGATCGGCATCCGCTCCATCAACCCGTCTGGCGGCACCATCGTCATGATCATCGATTGCCCGGGCGGCCAGGTCGTGCACTACCTGCTGCGTCGCTTTGGGAAGGAGTACGGCGGCCGCCAGTACGCCCCGCGTGGGGGCCTACCGCCGCAGTTCCGGCTGATCATCCTCAACCCGCAGCCGGACATGACCTCGACGGACCTTTTCGTCGACCCGGCCGCCGTCATCTGGGCGAAGGACTGGCCGGAAGTGATGTCGCGTCTCCGCGAGTTCCACCCGGAGGGCGCGCGCGTCGCCGTCTACCCCGACGGCACCGCCCAGTACCCCATGCCCTAGTATCGCGACGCGCCATCCTTCGGCAGACCACGCTCGTCGGGCTCGCACAGGCTCTCGTACCGTCGAGAGAAGATCCCCCTTTGCGTTCCTCGGGCGTTAACTCTTTTGCGATCCAGGCGTTATTCTAGGTGTGCTCTCCGGCGTCGCAAGGAGGTGGCTAATGATAGTCGTTAGAGCGATACTGATGGCGTTCCTTTCTGTGGGCATCGCAGGAAGTGCCGCCGCGCGAACTGCCACTCCGACTAGCACGCCGACTCCTGTGCCTCCTGCCATCGCCACGCCTGTTCCGCCTGAGCCTGCCGACTTCGCGGTCATTCCATGGGTGAATGGGCGAAACTCGGCGCGCGAAGTGACCGCCAAGATTGGGGTGACTCTGTGCGCCACGGGCCACCCGAGTTTTACCACGGGCTCGCGGCCGCGCGCGATCTTCCAACTGTCAGTCCCGTCCGAGGAGGTAGTGCCCGGTTGCGGTCGCGAGGGCGCAGTGGTGACGTTCTTCGTTGACGGCCAGCAGGCACCCCAAACCGCCGTGTGGCACCCGCGCGCATTCCTGGGTTCAGACCAAACCGTACAGGTCATAATTGGCCCACCCTTCGCGCACTTCACTGGAGGAGTCGGACCCAGCAGGGTTTCCTCTAGTCAGGTCATCCAGCCCTATGTGGGGAACATTCCATGCGGCTACGGTAGAGCGGGTGATCCGGGCGACGCGTACGGGGCGGTAGTGTATTCAGCGGAGCAACAGGCCGGTTGCGGCGTCGAGGGATCGCAGATAACCTTGAAGCTCCTCGACGCGCAAGGGAACGTTGTCGCAGTCGCGAATGAGAAGGGGACCTGGCATGCGTGGGATGGAGTATTTGAGCACATCCAGCGGCTCGACCTGACGTTTGGGCCGGCCAGCGTCATCACGATGCCGGGCACCGGCACGGGCGACGGGCCTCACCGAGCGACCGTGCCATGGGGACCGTTAGCGCTCGCCCTGGCGTCCGTCGGGCTGGCTGGCGCTGCGACCGGATTCGCGCTTCGCAAGCGGGCGACGACGCGCTAGGCTTTGTCCAGCCACATGTCGTACTTGTACATCCCGAAGCCCCACGGGCTCGGCTGGTAGTTCTTGATGTAGTCGTACGCCACCCAGTAGGAGTACGGCTCGTACAGCGTCAGCACCGGGCCGTGGCGCTCCAGTATCTTCCGTTGCACCTCCCACGCCAGCTCCTTCCGCGCCGCCGGGTCGACGGTCGACTGGACCTGCAGCAGCATTGCGTCCACCTCGGCGTCGTCGACGCCGTAGTACATGCTGCGGTTGAAGCTGGTCGAGTAGTGGTTCTGCAACTGGATGTCGTCCGAGAGGTACGCCAGGTTGGCGTACGTGTTCGCCTCGTAGTTGACACCTAGCATGTCGTTGTACCAGCTAACGAGCTCCTTCGCGTCGATCTGCACGTCGATGCCCGCGTCCCTCAGGTTCTGCTGGATGATCGCCGCGCGGTCGGCGTTGTCGGCGTAGCTGGCGCAGGCGAGCTTGAAGCCGAGGTTCTCGTAGCCTGCCGCCGAGAGCAGTTGCTTCGCCTTCGTGACGTCCCTCGTGTACGCCTTCTTGATCTCGTCCGCCGGCAGCGCCGTGTCCCACGAAGGACCCACCGGCCCGCACAGGTCGCCGTCACCCATGAACAGCTTGTCGATCATGGTCTGACGGTCCAGCGCCAGGTCAACCGCCTGGCGCACGCGCACGTCCTTGAAAGCGGGCACGCGCGCCGCATTCATGATAAACACCGCGTACAGCCGGTTTCGGTACCTCTGCACGTTCACGCCGCTCACCGACGACACGCTCTGCGCCTTCCCCTTGTCCGTCGCCGGGTAGACGTCGATGGCGCCGGCGCGGAAGGCAGCCTGGATCGCCGCATCGTCCGCCATCACGTTCCACTTCAGGCCGTCGAGGTAAGGAATGTCGGTGCGATAGTACGCGGGGTTCCTCGCCACCTCGATGCCGGTGTTCCGGTCCCAGCTCTTCACTATGAACGGCCCCGAGCCGATCTCAGTCGACGACATGTCGCCGAACTTCTCGACCGCTTCCTTGGGCACGATCGCCATTCGCGGGCTGCCGAGCGTCATGAAGATGTAGGCGTAGGGCTTGCTGGTGTGAACGTTGAAGGTATTGTCGTCGGGCGCCTCGTAGCCGGTTATCCACTCGTTCCAGCCGGTGAGGCTCGCCCCCGGCGTGTTCTCGATCAGCTTGTAGCTGTAGGCGACGTCGCCGGCGACGACACGGCGGCCGTTCACCGGGTCGACGCTGTGGAAGCTGGCGTTCGGCCGGATGTGGAAGACCCAGTTGAGGTCGTCGACCTGCTCCCAGCTCTCCGCGATGTCGCCGTGGAGGAAGTCGCCCCAGTCGGTGACGTGAACGAGGTAGCCGTAGGTGTAGTACTTGCCCGCGGCGCCGAAAAGGGTGGTATCGGTATGCGGGTCAAGGCTTGCCGCAGGCGCCGTCGTCGCCATGCGGATGACGCCGCCGCGCTTGGGCTGGCCGCCGCCCGTGCTCGTCGGCGACGCCTGGTCCGAAGTCTTGCCGCCTCCGCACCTGATGACCACCAGTCCGGCCGCTGCCGCTGCCGCCGAACCTGCCAGGAAACGCCGCCGTGATAGTCTCTTCTTGTACATTTTGGCCTCCGCAAGCCCAAGAACTGCTCGAAGCCTGCACACAGCAGAATACTCCCGCCGGCCTACTGCGTCAACGAGTGCGCACCCCGGCGCATCGGCTCCGCTTGCTCTCTTCGTCACTTCGCGCTAGGCTCCCGACATGTTCAGTGCCGGGCAGCGACACGGCAGGGAGGAACGTGATGAGACCGCAGGACAAGCCATACGTAGAGCTGGGGACCACATTCTCGAAAGGCGCGGTCGGTGCCCCTGTGTCCGACACGCAGGTCGAGATACTGCGGATGCTCTTCAGCCCCGATGAGGCCCATTGCGCCGCTGCCCTCGACTTCACGCCGGTCCCCGAAGAGATCATCGCCGGGCGGGCCGGCATCGCCCCTGAGATCGCCGCCGATCTCCTGACGCGCATGGCCTCCCGCGGTCTCATTCGCGGCGTCAGGCGGCCGGACGGCATTCGCGTCTTCCGTCTGCTCCTCCTCTTCCCCGGGCTCGTCGAGATGACCCTTATCAACCCGTCGCCGTCGGTCGACTGGGAGAAGCTGGGCGCCCTTTGCGACAAGTACTTCCATGAGGGCTGGGGCCACGCGATGCACGGACATGCGGTTCCCGTCGCCCGCGCGCTGCCGCACATCAACCCGCCGAAGGAGCAGGTCCTGGCCTACGAGGATGCGCGAAAGCTCGTGGAAGACGCCTCTACCGCGGTGCTCATACAGTGCACCTGCCGCGAGGCCGTCAACTCCTGCGATTGTCCGAGAGACGTATGCATAGGAATCGGTCAGGGGATAGTGGGCGGGCACATCCCCGGCCTGCCCGTCAGGGAGGACCGGTACAGCCACGGACGGCCGCATCTCCGCGGCCTCTCCATCGACGAGGCTGTTCACGTCCTCGACCGGGCGGAGGAAGCCGGCCTCGTCCACACGACGCTGAACATCCAGCAGGACTCCTGGTTCATCTGCAATTGCTGCTCGCACGCCTGCTTCCTCCTTCGTGGCACGACTGACCTCGACATCCCGCACGCCGTCGCTCCGTCCAGCTTCTGGTCCGTAATCGATGAGGACGACTGTAACGGCTGCGGCGCCTGCGAAGCGGCCTGCCACCTGTCGGCGATCAATCTCCGCGACGGCAAGCTGGCCGAGGTCGACTACGAACGCTGCCTGGGCTGCGGCGATTGTGTTCGCTCCGGCCCGACGGAGGCGATTCGCCTGGAGAAGCGGGGCAGCGAGATATACACGCCCTACCTGGACTACAACGACTTCGTCGCTGCGCGGGGCATGCCGGACCGCGTCCACAGCCATTGAAGCCGCCGGTTTTGCCCGTGGCCCGCAAGCGAGTATCATTCGAAGCAGACCGGTCGCCCCTCGATTGGGGTTTGGTGGCGGCAGGCAAGACATGCTACAATTTGGAATGTGGATACTTGCTAGTTTGGCCGTCGGGTGAATATGAATGTAGGGGAGGACTTCAGTCCTCCCGAAATCACGCGTGCGGCAGCTATCGATGACTCATCGTCTCGATCCGCGCATCGAAAGGGATAGGATATGAGTCCGCCGGAGATCAAAGGTAATCTCCAGCTCCGCGCCGACGTTATCGACCGCGGCCTCTGTGCTCTCTGCGGCGCCTGCGCCGGCATCTGCCCCTACCTAGTCGCGCACCGTGGGCGCATCGTCGCCCTCGACGACTGCGCGGTCGAGCGCGGCCGCTGCTACGCCTTCTGCCCGCGCGTCGCTACGGATCTCGACGCAGCGAGCAATGCCGTCTTCGGCGCGCCCTTCGACACCGCGCCCATCGGCAGAGTCGCGCAGGTGCTGATGACACGCGCCGCCCGCGAGAACGTCCGCTCGAGCGCCCAGTACGGCGGCACCGTCAGCGCCATAGTCGCCTTCGCCATCGAGCGCGGCTTCATCGACAGCGCCGTGCTCACCAAAAGTGATGCATCCGTGCTGCCCGCCGGCGTGCTCGTGCGCGACCCCGACGACGTGCTTTCCCATGCCCGCTCCAACTACGTCGCTGCCCCCACGCTGGCGGCCTTCAACCGCGAAGCGAGGCGCGAAGAGGTGCGACGCGTCGGCGTCGTCGGCACGCCCTGCCAGGCGCTGGCGCTGGCGAAGATGCGGGCCTCGCCGCTGGAGAACCGCAACAACGTCGAGAAACTGTCGCTGGTCGTCGGCCTGTTCTGCACCTGGGCGCTCGACTTAGACAGCTTCACCCGCTTCCTCGCAGAGAAGACGCCGCTCGACCGCATCTCGAAGTTTGACATACCGCCGCCGCCGGCCAACGTCTTCCAGGCGTTTTCGGATTCCACGAGCGTTTCAATTCCGCTCGACGAGGTGCGGCGCTTCATCCGGCCGTCCTGCAACGTCTGCCTCGACATGACGGCGGAGTTCGCGGACGTGTCAGTCGGCGCCGCCGAGGGCGTCGAAGGATGGAACACGCTGATTGTGCGCAGCGAACGCGGCCGGGAGCTGGTCGATGCCGCGCGCGCCGCCGGCGTCATCGAGACCGACGCTTTGCCGGACGAGAACCTGAATCACCTCAAGGGCGCATCGTTGGGCAAGCGCAGGCGGGCGCTGGCGAACATCCGGCAGACCACCGGCAGCGACGACGACCTGCTCTACTTGGAGCTGTGCGCGGAGACGCGGAGCCGGTTGCTGGCGGAGTGAGCTTCGGCTCGACCGCCGAGAGGACCATCGACATGGCGAACATCGCGACATTTGAGAAGGGCACGTCCCAGCTCCTCATGGGCAACGAGGCGATAGCCCGGGGCGCGCTGGAGGCGGGCATCGGCTTTGCGGCTGCCTACCCGGGCACCCCATCGTCGGAGATCATCGGCTCCCTCGCCGAGGTCGCAAAGGACGCCGGCATCTACGTCGAGTGGTCGATCAACGAGAAGGTCGCCCTCGAAGCCGCCGCCGCGGCCGCCTTCGCCGGCGTGCGGTCGATCGTCGCCATGAAGCAAAACGGCCTGAGCGTCGCTCTCGATTACCTGATGGGCTTGGCTCTAACCGGCACCCGGGCGGGCATCGTCCTCGTCACCTGCGACGACCCGGGCGCCCTCTCCAGCACCGAGGAAGAGGACTCGCGCATCGTCGCCAAGTGGGCCTGCCTGCCGCTGCTGGAGCCGGGCACCTTCCAGGAAGAGAAGGACATGACCCGCTGGGCCTACGACCTGTCCGAGGAGCTGAAGAGCGTCGTGCTCATTCGCGGCGTCACGCGCACGTCGCACGCCCGCGGCGACGTCGAAGTAGGTGAGCGCGTTCCGCCGCTGCGCCAGGCGAAGTTCGAGCCGTCGAACCCTCTGGAGTTCACCTCCCTGCCGGCGCCGTTCAAACACCTGGCGGCAAACCAGAAGATAGACAAGGCGCGCGAGATCTTCGAAAGCTCGCCCTTCAACTGGTACCAGGGCCCGGACAAGCCCGACCTCCTGATCGTCACCTGCGGCAGCGGCTGGTTCTACTCGCTGGAGGCGGTGACGGCGCTAGAGCTGGAAAAGAGCGTCGGCATCCTCAAGCTGGGCACCACCTGGCCGCTACCCGAAAAGCTCGTCCGCGAGCACCTATCGCTGGCCGAAGAGGTGCTGGTCGTCGAGGAGATCGACCCCTTCCTCGAGGGCAACCTGAAGGAGCTGGTGGGCGAGGACCCGTCGGCCGTCGGCCCGATCAAGTTCTACGGCAAGCGCAGCGGCCACATTCCCGTCGCCGGCGAGATCAACCCCGACATCGTCACGGCGGCGCTGGCGCGCATCCTCGACATCGAGCACCGCCCGGTGCAGCCGCAGTACTCGCAGAAGGCGCTGGCGCTGACGTCGCAGTTCACGCACGGGCGCATGGTCGGCTTTTGCGCCGGCTGCCCGCATCGCGCTACGTTCTGGTCGATCAAGAACGCTATCAAGCTCGACGGACGCAACGGCTTCGTCAGCGGCGACATCGGCTGCTACTCGATGGCCGTCGGTCCCGCCGGCTACTGGCAGATCAAGACGATGCAGTCGATGGGATCGGGCACGGGCATGGCCTGCGGCTTCGGCAAGCTCGCCGAGTTCGGCTTCACGCAGCCCGTCATCGCCGTCTGCGGCGACTCCACGTTCTACCATGCGACGATCCCGGCGATCATCAGCGGCATCTACAATCGCGCGAACTTCACGCTCCTCGTCCTCGACAACAGCGCCACCGCGATGACCGGCTTCCAGCCTCATCCGGGCACGGGGCGCAGCGCCATGGGTGAACCTGCACCTACTGTCGACATTCCGACCCTTTGCCGCGCGCTCGGCGTCCGCGTCGAAGAGACGGACCCGTTCGACCTGACGGGCACCACGGACAAGCTGCTCGACCTCATGCGGGACGACGGCGGCGTGCGGGTAATGGTCGTCAAGCGCGAGTGCGCGCTCGTCCGCGCCCGCAGAGAGAAGCCCGCCTACAAGATGCGCATCGACGTCGAACGCTGCCTCGGCGAGAGCTGCGGCTGCTCGCGCCTGTGCAGTCGCGTCTTCCAGTGCCCGGCGCTGATGTGGGACGCGGAGAAGGGCGTCGCCGCCATCGACTCCGTGCTCTGCGCCGGCTGCGGCGTCTGCGCCGACATCTGCCCGTCGGGGGCGATAATCAGAGAGACGGCGTGAGATGAGCGAGAAAGAGCCTCTTAACATAATCATCACCGGCGTCGGCGGCCAGGGGAACGTGCTCTTGTCGCAACTCGTCGGCAGGGTGCTCGTCCGCGGCGGCTTCCACGCGACCATCGGCGAGACGTACGGCGCCTCTCAGCGCGGCGGCGCCGTGATGAGCCACCTGCGCGTCTCCCGCAAGATGCAGTACGGCCCGCTTATCGGCGAAGGGCATGCGGACGTCATCGTCGGCCTCGAGCCGCTGGAGACGCTGCGCGTCATCGCCCAGTACGGCAACCCGGGCGTCGCCGTCATCACCAACTCGCGGCCCGTTTTCCCGCAGGCCGTGACCAGCGGCGGCGCGAAGTACCCGACGAGAGATGAAGTCGCGACGACACTGAAGGACCTATCGAGGCGCTCCTGGGTCGTCGACGCCACCGACATCGCCCTCGAGCTGGGGCCGCCCATCCTCGCGAACATCGTCATGATGGGCACGCTCGTGGGCAGCGGGCTGCTGCCGCTCGGCGCGGAGCCGTTCGAAGCGGAGCTGCGGGAGAGCCTGCCCGCCGACCGCCTGGAGATGAACCTCGAGGCGTTCCGTCGCGGCATCGCCGAAGTCGCGCGAACCGCCTGAGGGTGGCGCTTCCCTCCATCCGTGCATCGACAGCCGGTAGGCGGGCGCGATTACCGCGCTCTCGGTGCCCGATGGGCGGGCTGCCCATCGGGCCCTGCGCACCACGCCCTGTAGCGCTCCATCGCTTCGACGCCGAGGCTGGAAAGCCTCGGCTACGGGATCGATTGTAGGGGCGCACGGCTGTGCGCCCCTACGCGGACCGCCGCATCCCCGTTGGCGCTCATTCCGGCGGCCATTGTATGATCCCCTCGATTTCGATTCGAAAGGAATCCACCGTTGGCAGCGGCAGCCTTCGAGGGCGTCAAGGTCGTCGAGTTCGCCGGCATGGTGTCGGGCCCCTACTGCGGCAAGCTCCTCGCCGACATGGGCGCCGACGTCATCAAGGTCGAAGAACCGCCCGACGGCGACCCGGCCCGCAAGCGCGGCCCCTTCCCCGACGATGAGCCACACCCCGAGCGCAGCGGCCTCTTCCTCTATCTGAACACCAATAAGCGCAGCCTCGCGCTCGATACCGCGAAGCCCGGCGGCCGCGAAGCCCTCGCCCGCCTCATCGATTGGGCCGACGTCCTCATCGATAACCACGCGCCCGTGACGCTCGATGGGCTCGGCCTCGGCTGGGAGATGCTGCACGAGCGCAATCACGGCCTCTTCCTCACATCCATTACGCCCTACGGACGCACCGGCCCGCGCGCCGCCTGCAAGGGCACTGACATGACCGGCTATCACGCCGGCGGCCTCGGCACCCTGCTGCCGCCGCGTTCGACCGACGTCAGCCGCGCCCCCGTGAAGGCCGGCGGCTACCCGACCGGCTATCACGCGGGCCTCACCGCCGCTCTTGCCACCGCTGCCGCCCTCTTCGGTCGCCGCGAGGGCGACGGCTGCCTCATCGACGTCTCGGAGCAGGAGAGCATCCTCTCCCTTGTCCGCGGCTTCGTCGCCCAGACGGTGCATCAGCGCGTCACCTGGAGTCGCGTCCCCGACCGGCCGCCCGCCTTTGGCCGCATGGAGTGCAGCGACGGCTATGTCGTCTCCCACCTCGTCGAAGACCACCACTGGCGCGGCCTCGTCGAGCTGATGGGCAACCCGGACTGGGCTTCCGGCGAAGAATGGAAGGACTACGCCTACCGTTGCGGCCACCTCTTCGAGATCGGGCACAAGATCGACGACTGGGCGCGCCGGCAGAAGAAGGAGGACTTCCACCACAAGGGCGCCGCCAGGGGCTTCGCCGTCGGCTCCGTCTACAACGCCGAAGAGGTACTCAACTACCGCCAGTACCGCGCGCGCGACTACTTCGTCGAAATAGAGCACCCCGAGGCCGGCACACTCCGCCACGCCGGCTGGCCCTACAAGATGTCGGCGTCGCCGCCGCGCATCCAGCGTCCCGCCCCGCTCCTCGGCGAGAACAGCGCGGAGGTTCTGCGCGACCTTCTCGGCTACTCCGACGACGACTACCGCCGCCTCCGCCGCTCCGGCGCAGTCTGGAAGGAGGGGCCGGCGTGACCCGAAGGCCTCGCCGCCGCGCGTTGCCGCTGGAGGGCGTCCGTGTGGTCGATATGACCTGGGTGTGGGCGGGACCCTGCGCCTGCATGTTCCTCGCCATGCTCGGCGGCGAAGTGATCAAGGTCGAGAGCCGCGACCGGCTCGATTTCTTCCGCCGCTACGTCATCTGGTCGCTCGCCGACGCCGCGCCTACGGAGCTCTCGACGGACGGATCGATGATGTTCCTCTCTGCCAACCTGAACAAGTTGGGCGTTACCCTCACCCTGGGACGGCCGGAGGGCAAAGACCTGCTGAAGCAGCTCATCGCCGTCAGTGACGTCGTCGTCGAGAACATGCGGCCCGGCGCCATGCCCCGAATGGGCCTCGGCTACGAAGACCTGCGCCGCGTCAACCCCGCTATTATCATGCTCTCCTCCAGCGCCCGCGGCGGCAGCGGCCCGGAAAGCCGGTACGCCGGCTATGCCGCCGTCAATCACGCCATCGGCGGCGCGGCCCACATCACCGGCTATCCCGACGGCCCTCCCGGCTACGCCCTCGGCGACGTCGACCTCATGAACGCGACGACCTCCGCCTTCGCCATCGTCGCCGCTCTCCGCTACCGTGACCTGACCGGCGAGGGCCAGTTCATCGACTACTCGCAGTCCGAAGGCGTGACCTCGCTCATCGGCGAGGTGCTCCTGGAGTACCAGATGACCGGCCGCATACCCGGTCGCAAGGGCAACAGCGACGAGCTCATGGCGCCGCACAGCGTCTACCCCTGCTGGGGCGTCGACCGCTGGCTCGCCATCGCCGTCGAGACCGACGACGAGTTTGCAGCGCTCTGCGGCCTCATGGAGATGCCGGAGCTGGCAACCGATCCGCGCTTCGCCACGGCCGCCGCCCGCAAGCGCAACGAGGCGGCGCTCGACGAGACCATCGCCGGCTGGACGCGGCAGCAAGACCGCGACTACGTGGCCAACCGCCTCTGCACCGCCGGCGTCGCCGCGGCACCGTCGCGCGATGCCCAGGACCTGTTCCGCGACCCGCACCTGCGCGCACGGGACGTCTTCGTGGAGGTCGAGCACCCGGAGGGCGGGTCGCATGACGTCGTCGGCCTGCCGTGGAAGATGTCCGACTGTGAGCCGGCCATCAGGCGGGCGCCGCGCCTCGGCGAGCACAACGACTACGTCTTCCGCGACGTACTCGGCCTGGAGCCGGCGGAGATCGAGAGACTGCGCCGCGAGGGTGTCATCGAATAGAGCGTGCGCGGCTGCCGATCGGCCGTGCGAGTCGCAGCGGCTACGGGTGTGCCGTGCGGGTGGACTTCTTAGACCTGCTGGCTTTGGCTGTCCGAGCCACGGACCATATAGCAGTCGCGGCAGTACACGGGCCTGCCTTCCTTCGGCTCGAAGGGGATCTGGGTCTCCTTGCCGCAGGCGGCGCAGGTCGCCGGGTACATCGCGCGGATTCGGACTGAGCTGCCGCCGGCCGCGCGCTCACTCCGTCGCGCCGCTCGACACGACGGGCAGCGCTTGGGCTCCGTATAAGACCTGCTCGCGAAAAACTCCTGCTCCTCCGCTGAGAAACCGAACTCAGCGCCACAACCCTGGCATGTCAGGATCTTCTCTTCGAACGGCACGGTGACCTCCTTGCGAAACCCGGCGCAGTTCGGTCATCGGCCTACCCCGCGAGGCGCCGAGGCCAAACGGCAGCCCCATTTATGTTTAGACGACGACAGACTAGGACATGGAGAGAGATATTGCAAGTGGAGACCGACTCGTGTCGGAATCTGACCTTCGAAGACTAGCTATTTTTTGTGCAGCGTTGCGGAGAGGACTTCGCTGTAGCGAACGTCGCGAGGGAAGTAGACGACTGCATCCAGCGCCGGGATGCCCCCGGGCACCGTCCGGTCCAGCATGTAGCGCCCCCAGGTCTGCCAGACGCCGGCGTCGAACAGGTCGCGCAGCACCTGCGCCGAGCTGAGCCCCTGGTACCCGGTGGGGAACCACCATCGATGATGATAGCGCGTTGCTTCCGTGAACAGCGCCGGGTCGATCCTCAGGTGCGCGTTGTCCTGCCAGCTCGCCAGCACTACGCTGCCCGCCGGCGGCTCGTAGCCGTCCCCAAGCTCCTGTATCGCCAGGTTGTCGTATTTGCGCAGGTACCACGCCCAGGGCCACGCGTAGTCGTCCGTGGCGTCGACGATTATCGGCAGGTGCGCGCCCTCGCCCGAGGCCGCCGCCACAGCGTCGATGGCGTCGCGCACCACCGGCACGTCCGGCGATGATTGCACGTAGACCAGCATCTCGACGGGCGTGTCACCCCTATCCCTGGAAGCGAGCGTGTTCGCGTCCTTCAGCAGGTCCGGATGCCCCCAGCTCGAAAGGACCGACGCCCGCACCGTGAACACCAGGAGCATCGCGCCAAACGCCGTCGCCGCCACGCGCGCGGCCGTTCGAACGTTGAACGACCGTCCCGACCAGACGACCGTCAGCAGCACGGCCGCGACCAGCAGCCAGCCGCCAACGGCGACGGGGCCTTTCACTCCGGCGACAACGAAGATGGCGACCGCCAGCGCCGTCGCAAGCCACGCCCCCGCGAGAGGCGCCCATCGCTGGAAAGGCGGCAGGTCGACCCGCAGCTCCAGCCCCGAGACAAGGTTGCCGATGGACCGTCCCGCTAGCATCGACAGCGGCAGGGCGATGTGCACGTTCAGCCACGGCATCTTTTCTCCCGCCAGCGTGTAGGCGAACAGCGCCGAAAGCGTCCAGTAGAGGAGGAAGCGGCTTAGCGCGTCCATCGGCAATGCCAGCATCGCCGCGATCATCGTCACGAATCCCACCTCCGTCCGGTACGGCCCCACCAGCGGAATCTGCCGGCCTACCGTCGCCAGCGCAATGACTGTCACCAGCGCCGCGAGAGTGATGAGCTTGTGCCGCGCCTTCCCCCGCAGCGCGCAAAACGCCACGGCCCCCAGCGCGAAGGCCAGCGGCAGGAGCTCGTACACCGGCAGGAGCATGAAGTAGTAATAGGAGGGCTGATCGCCCAGTCGCACGTGCTGCTGGCTCAGCCAGTAGTCCAGCGATCCCCAGGTGCCGCTCCAGAAACCGTTCGCGTTCGTGAAATACGAAGTGAAGAAGAAAATGAAGATGACCCAGAAGATGGCCGCCGACAACGTCCAGACCCGCCAGCGCCACATCAGGCCGAAGGCGAAGGCGATGCCCATCAGCGTCAGCACGGTCGCGTGCATGACCGCCACCTCGCCGGCTGCGTCGCCGCGGTCGCCGACGAAGGGCAGCTTCTCGACGCCGGCGGCGAATAGCGGCAGCGCCAGGCAGGCGACGAGCATCATCAGGTGCCCGGCGCGCGGGAAGACGTCCAGTCGAAGCCGCCGCCGCAGCGACCCGATAAGCGGCCAGAACGCAAGCAGGAGCGGCGCGGCAGGCAGCAGCGCGGCATAGATGGCCGTCCGGCGCAGCGAGCCTGTCTCTCCGGCGCTCGGACCCTCCGGCGCCGGCTCTCGCTCGCGTGATTGCCGCCCGCCCGCACTCGATAAGGCTTCGAAGGCCAGGGCAATGCGCCTTCCGCCCGCGCCCTTGCGCTCTTTCGACAGTCTCTTATACGCTCGCCGGATCGCCTTTGCCGAGGCGTCCTCCGACAGCCCCAAAACGGCGTAGTGACTCTTCTCGTGTTCCCCTTCCATCGCGTCGGCGG
>JALHUB010000283.1 GCA_022865685.1 Dehalococcoidia bacterium
AGCGGCGAAGTCGGCGCGCTTCTCGGGCGTGAGGCCGACGGGCACGACGATGACGACGACGCTGCTGCGGCGAACGGCGGCGGTCGTGTCGGTCGTGGCGGTGAGGAGGCCCGCGGCGTGGGCCTCGCGCAGCTTCTCCCGCAGGCCTTCCTCGTCCGGGTACGGGCATTCGCTGGCGCTGATCGCGTCGACGATGTCTCTAGCGATGTCGCAGCCGGTGACGCGCAGCCCCTTTGATGCGCACTGGACGGCCAGCGGGAGGCCGATGCGGCCCAGCCCGACAATGCACACGGAGAAGTCGCCGGTCAAGCGGGCCTCCTTGCGGGCAGGGGCATCGCGCGCCCCGTCCGCGCCGACTCGACGAGCAGGGAGGCGGTCTCCAGCGCGGCCAGACCGTCTTCGGCCGTGACCGGCGGGGCGACGCCGTGGCGCAGGGCCTCGACGAACGCTTCAAGCTCCAGACGCAGCGGCTCGGCGCTCTCCACGCGGATGGCCTGCGGCGCGGTATCGCGCGACTGCCCGTCGCCGCTTTTGGGGTAGAACGACACCTGTTGCGAGAGGTAGTCGGCCTGGAGGAGGCCCTTCTCGCCGAGAATCGAAAGTTGCCGGACCTTGGTCGGCGTGAGCCAGTTGACGTCGAGGACGCCGACGGCGCCGCAGCGAAAGCGCAGAACGCCCCAGAGCATGTCCTCGTGTTCCGTGGCAACTCCCTGCAGCGTCTCGGCGTAGACGTGCTCGACTTCTGATTCGAGGAGGAAGAACATGACGTCGATGTCGTGCGGCGCCAGGTCATGGACGACGCCGACGTCGCGCACACGCTCGGGGAAGGGCCCCGTGCGTCGCGCGTAGAGCTGGTAGACGCGCCCCAACTCGCCGGCTGCAAGGCGGCGCTTCACTTCCAGGACGGCGGGGTTGAAGCGCTCGACGTGGCCGACCATGAGCGGCACGCCGGCGGCCCGGGACGCCTTTGCCATGGCCCGCCCTTCGTCGGTCGTCGCCGCGATCGGCTTCTCGACCAGCACGGCGACGCTCTTTTCGATGGCGGCGAGCGCGACCTCGCGATGCAGGAGCGTCGGCACGCAAACGGATACGAGGTCGAGGCGCTCTTCGGCGAGCATGCGGTGGTAGTCGGGGTAGGTGTTTGCCGTGGCCCCGGGAGGACTAAAGTCCTCCCCTACATTTGTTGAGGCTGAGGCCAACGCGAAGCGTTCTCGCGAGACATCGGCGACGGCGACGAGCTCGACGCCCTCGATCTCGCCATAGACGCGGGCGTGGTTTAGCCCCATGGAGCCGAGGCCGATGACGCCCGCTCGAAGCGTCCTCTTGTCGCCCGTCACGACGCGCCTCGCTGCTCCATCGCCTCGTTGACCGCGCCGGCGATTGTCTTGAGGTCGTCGGGGCTGAGCGCCGGATGCACGGGCAGCGAGAGAACCTCGCGGCTGAGCCGCTCGGCGACGGGGAGGCAGTCACGATAGCCGAGGTCGAGGTATAGCGGCTGGCGATAGACCGGCACGGGGTAGAAGACCTTAGTCTGGATCCCCGCTTCGGTCAGTTTCGCCGCCAGGGCGTCGCGTGCCGTCGAGGTGCCATCCGGCGAGGGCACGCGGACGGTGTACTGGTGATAGACGTGGTGGCGGCCCGGCATCTCCTTCGGGGTGATGACACCATGCAAGTGCTCCGTGAGATAGGCAGCGTTGGCGCGCCGCTGCTCGTTGCGCTCCGGCAGCATGCGTAGCTGCGGCAGGCCGATGGCGGCGAGGATCTCGGTCATGCGGAAGTTGTAGCCGAGACTCTCCGAGACGTAGCGCGACGACTCGCCGTGGCTGCGGAAGCGTCGCGCCTTCTTAGCGGTAGCGGGGTCGTCGGTCGTGATCATGCCGCCTTCGCCGGTGGTCATGTTCTTCGTCGCGTAGAAGGAGAAGCAGCCGGTGCCGAAGCTGCCGGCCATCTTGCCGTCGACGCTCGCGCCGTGGGCTTGCGCCGCGTCCTCGACGACGAAGAGGCTATGCTTGCGGGCAATCGACGTTATCGCTTCCATGTCGCAAGGCTGGCCGTAGAGGTGCACCGGCAGGATGGCCCGCGTAGCCGGCGTGATCTTCGCCTCGATGAGCGACGGGTCGATGTTGAAGTCGTCGCTGCGCACGTCGACGAAGACGGGTCGAGCGCCGGTGAAAAGCACGGCGTTCGCGCTGGCGGCGAAGGTGAAGGGCGTCGTTATCACCTCATCGCCGGGGCCGAGGCCGTGAACTGCCACGGCCGTCATGAGGGCGGTCGTGCCGGAGGAGACGGCGACCGCCTCGCGGGTGCCACAGAACGCGGCGAAGCGTTCCTCCAGCTCGCGGACGCGCGCGCCCTGGACCAGCCGGTCCGAGTAGAGGGCGGCCAGGACGGCGGCCTCCTCCTCGTCGCCGATAAGCGGCCTGGCGATGGGGATCATCTTCGCTCGATTCTGTCTGCCGGAAGGTCGTAGACGGTGCCGCAGGCCGGGCAGCGCCACTTGCCGAATACTGATGCGTCGGGTTCGAGGGGCTTGCCGCACTCGCAGACGTAGCCCGTGACGCGCGCCGGGTTTCCCTTCACCAGCGCCTGGTCGGGCACGTCGCGGGTGACGACGGAGCCGGCGCCGACCATCGCCCAGCGGCCGATTGTGACGCCGGAGATGATTACAGAGCCGGCGCCTATCGATGCGCCGTGTCGCACCAGCGTCGCCTCCACCTGCCAATCGTCGTCGGTCTGGACGCGGCCGTCAGGCGTGATGGTGCGCGGGTAACGGTCGTTGGTGAAGGCGACGTGGGGCCCGATGAAGACGCCGTCCTCGACGGTGAGGCCGCGGTAGAGGGAGGCGCGATTCTGGATCTTCACCCTGTCGCCGATAACGACGCCCTTGTCGATATAGACGTCCTTGCCGATGTTGCAGTCGTTGCCGACGACGGCGCCCCCACGGACCTGGACGCCGCTCCAGATGCGTGTCCCGGCGCCGATCCTGGCATCCGGCGATACGTCAGCTGTGGGATGGATCATCGCTCTCGAGGACCTCTACGATCTTCTCCGCCGCATGCCCGTCGCCGAACAGAAGAGGGCGCTCTCCCTCCGGCAGCGGACGGTCCGCGGCAGCGGCGATACGCTCGACGTCGCAGCCGGCAAGGACGTTCCAGCCGCAATCGACGGTCTCGGGCCATTCTGTCTCGTCCCTCAGAGTAACGCAGGGGACGCCGAAGAAAAAGGCCTCCTTCTGGACGCCGCCGGAGTCGGTTAGGACGCAGCGGGCGTTGCTCTCCAGCAGGAGCATGTCGCGGTAGCCGAGGGGTTCGAGGAGGCGGACGTTGGCGGACGGCGCCAGGCCGGCGTCGAGCATCGCTTTGCGGGTGCGCGGGTGCACGGGAAAAATGACCGGCTCAGGCAGGAGTCCCAGCGCCTGGACGATTGACGCGAGTCGGGAGGCGTCGTCGGTGTTGGCGGCGCGATGCACCGTGGCGATAACGTAGCTCTGGGGAGAGAGGCCCCACTGCGCAAGCTGCCCGCCCTCAAGCCAGCCATCCTGCACCTGCCGGAGCAGCGAGTCGTACATTACGTCGCCGACGAGGTGGACGCCGCCCCTGATCCCCTCGCGCGCCAGGTTACTGACGGCCAGGGCGCTGGGGCAGAGGAGAACGTCGGCGCAGTGGTCTGTGAGGACGCGGTTCAGCTCTTCGGGCATCGTGCGGTCGTAGCTGCGGAGGCCCGCTTCGACGTGCGCGAGCGGCAGCCCGAGCTTGGCCGTGGCGAGGGCGCCGGCCAGCGTCGAGTTGGTGTCGCCGTAGACGAGCACGCAGTCGGGGAGCTCGTCGAGAAGGACGCTCTCGATGCCCTCCAGCATTCGCGCGGTCTGCCGGGCGTGACTGTCGGAGCCGACGCCGAGGTGATAGTCCGGCGGCGGCAGGTCGAGCTCGGCGAAGAAGACGTCGGAGAGCTGGGCGTCGTAGTGCTGGCCTGTGTGGATGAGGATGTCTTCGTGGCGGTCGCGGAGAACGCGTGAGAGGGCCGCAGCCTTGATGAATTGGGGTCGCGCGCCCACGATAGAGACTATCTTCACGGCGGGGCCTAGTTGGGACTGCTCGGAGATGTTCGGGTGGGTGACTCTCGTTTGCCCTCGGCGAGGTCAAACCGCGCCAGCTCGTGCAGTTGGGCGACGACCGCTTCCGGCGTGCGATGGAGGCTTATCTCCAGCTCGGCGATGCGGCGCAGCAGGTCGTCCGGCAAGCAGGGAGACGGCCCGCGGGCGAGGAATACCTTCGGGTGCGCGGTCGGCGACAGGTCCTCGCCCTCGCCGACGACGTCGTCGCGCAGCTTTTCGCCCGGACGCAAACCGGTGAAGACGATCTCTACCTCGCGGCCCGGCTCCATGCCCTTGGCGCGGATCATGCGCTCGGCGAGGTCGGCGATCTTTATCTCCTCGCCGACATCGAGGACGTAGATGCCGCCGGGCTCGGCGACGAGGGCGACCTGGATAATGAGGCTGGCGACCTCGTGTACGGTGAGGAAGTAGCGCGCGACGTCCGGGTGGGTGACGGACACGGGGCCACCCTTCTGGATCTGGCGCCAGAACGTGCTGACGACGCCGCCACGGCTGTCGATGACGTTGGCAAGCCGGACGGCAGCGAAGGTCGTCCCAGGCCTGCCGAGCGAACGCACCAGCAACTCGCCGATGCGCTTCGTCGCGCCCATGACGCTCGATGGATTCATGGCGGCGTGGCTGGAGAGGTAGATGACCTTTTCTGTGCCCACCTGGTTCGCCGCCTGCAGGATGTTCAGGGTGCCGACGACGTTGACGAGAAAGCCCTGGTCGGGGTTCTCCTCGAGTAGTGGGACGTGCTTGTAAGCGGCGGAATGGAAGACGACGTGCGGCCGCGCCCCCTCGAAGGCCTGGAAGACCTTGTTCCTATCGCCGATGCTGCCCATCCAGGGCTTGATCTGGCAGTCCTCGGAGCGCTGGCTCAGGTCGACGCGCAACTCGTGCAGGCCGCCTTCGTTGGCATCGAAGAGATGGAGGCTGGCCGGCTCGAAGGTGAGCAGCCGTCGCGCGAGCTCAGAGCCGATGGAGCCGGCGGCGCCCGTGATGAGGACGGAGCGGCCGGCGATGAGGTCTCTGCAACCCTGCTTGTCGATGTCCACAGGGTCTCGCTCGATGAGGTCCTCTATCGTGATCGCGCGCATCTCGCCGGCCTTGGCCTTGCCGCTGACGATGTCGTCGAGGCCGGGGACGATGCGCACCGGCACGTGGATGGACTCGCAGATGGCGAGCAGCTCGTGGATGCTGGCGCCGCTGGCCGACGGAATGGCGAGGGCGACGACGTCGACATCGTGCTTCTCGACGAGCGAGGGAATGTCGTAGCGGTTGCCGAGTACGGGCACGCTGTGGATGCGCGTGTGCAGCTTGCGCTCGTCGTCGTCGACGAAGCCAAGAGGGCGGTACCGCCACTGACGGTTTAGCAGCAGCTCATTTGCCAGGAGCTGGCCGGTGCTCCCGGCGCCGACGATGAGGACCTGCTGAGCGCGCTGTCCGCCCCAACCGCGCAACGGGGCGCTGTTGCCGGATAAGAGGCGCGGCGTGAGCTTGACGAGGCCCATACCGAGGAGGATCACGGCGCCGCTTATGAGGTTGACACTGAGCGGGATCGGACGGTGTCGCAGCATGGCGTTGACGCCGAAGACGGCCAGGGTGACAAGGGTGACGGAGAGGCCGAGGTAGAAGGCGTCCATGATGCTGCCGTACTGCCAGGCCGTGCGGTAGACGCCGAACACCATGTTCGCAAGGAGGTAGGCCACGGCGATGACGGGCACGGCCCAGAGCAGCCAGTGCCAGGACTCGCGCGGGACGTGGGCATCGAAGCGGAGGAGGAGGCCGGCGGCGTAGCTGACCATGACGATGAGGAAGTCCACGGCCAGAGCCGGAAGGGCGCGCACAAACAGCCTGAGCTGGTTCGAAGGAAGCATTTTCATCAGCTTATTAAACACACAAATCCCTCACAAGAATAGATACTTATTATATATAAGTAATACTATAAAAATCCTTTTCCTGAATTTTGCTGATTTGGCTCAAAAGCCCGCCAAAAGCCCACCATTTCTTTTTTAAACCTAACATTTACTATTCAATATAGTGTTATTTTATGGTACTTGATGAAAAGAAATTCAGCCAGGCAGGTTTGCTAAAACCCGGCTC
>JALHUB010000284.1 GCA_022865685.1 Dehalococcoidia bacterium
AATCGTGCTGATCCTCGCCGCCTACCTGCTGCTGGCGCCGCGCCTCTTCTCGCTGCACCTCTCGGAGACGCAATCGCGGCGGCAGCGCGTCGAGGAGATGGAGACGAGGGCGATGATCAGGGAGCCGCGGCTGCTGGGCCTGTCGAGCGGAGTCCTGGCGCTGACGGTCCTCGGCTTCGGACTGCACGGCGTGCTCGGCTACCAGCCGGCGACCGTCGCTCTCTTCGGGGCGGCGGTAATGCTGCTGCTCGGCCGGCAGAACGTCCACAACGTGCTCCTGGACGTCGAGTGGTCGACGTTGCTGTTCTTCGTCGGTTTGTTCATCATCATCGGCGGCACGGAATCGGTCGGACTGTTGAGCGATCTCGGCGACCGGGTCGCGGACGTAACGCACGGCAACGCGACGGCGGCGTCGATGGCGGTCCTGTGGTTCTCCGCGCTGGGGTCGGGCGTCGTCGACAACATCCCGTACACCACGGCGATGCTCCCTGTCGTGCGCGAGGTGGGCACGAGCGTCGGCGGTGGCGGCGGTCCCGGCGACGTGCTGTGG
The DNA here is from genome assembly GCA_022865685.1 of Dehalococcoidia bacterium. Classification (GTDB taxonomy): domain Bacteria; phylum Chloroflexota; class Dehalococcoidia; order DSTF01; family JALHUB01; genus JALHUB01. Next base: position 551 of record JALHUB010000284.1, read on the forward strand.
TGGTCGCTGTCGCTGGGTGCCTGTCTGGGCGGCAACCTGACGCTGATAGCGGCTTCGGCGAACGTGCTCGTCGCAAACCTGGCGGCGCGACAGGGCCAGCGCATTGGCTTCTGGGAGTTCTTCCGCTACGGCGCGCCCGTCACGGTGCTGTCCATCGCCGTTTCCGCCGTCTACCTCTGGCTGCGCTATCTCCTGTTCTAGTAGCGAGGAGGGATCCAGAATGAAGTCGTTCGACCTTATAGTCATCGGCAGTGGATCGGGCCTGGAGGTGTCTTCGGCGGCCGCTGATCGCGGGCTGTCGGTTGCGGTGATCGAACCCGGCCCCTTCGGCGGCACCTGCCTGAACCGCGGCTGCATACCATCCAAGATGCTCATCCACAGCGCGGACGTGATCGAGACGGTGCGGAACGCCGGCCGGTTCGGGATCAAGACTGAGGTGACCGCCGTCGACTGGAAAGCAATCGTCGAGCGCGTGACGAGCATGGTGGACTCGGATGCGCTTGCCGTGGAGCAAGGGAACCGGGAGGCGCCAAACATAACCGTGTTCAAGGGCAGCGGCCGGTTTGTGGGGCATAAGGCGCTTGAGGTTGGGGGGGAGCGCATCACGGCCCGGACCATTCTGATCGCTGCGGGCGGGCGGCCAACCGTTCCCGACATCGACGGCCTGAAGGATGTGCAATTCATCACCTCAGACCAGGCGCTGCGTGTGCCCGAGCAACCGAAATCGATGGTCCTGATCGTCGGCGGCTACATCGCGGCGGAGATGGCACACTTCTTCGGCGCGCTGGGCACGGAGGTGGCGATCGTGGAGATTGGGCCGCGAATGCTGCTGCAGGAGGACGATGACGTGAGCAGCCGCTTCACGGATATCTACCGGCGGAAGTTCAGGCTACTCCTCAATGCAAGCGTAAAGAGAGTGGGACGCGACGGGAAGCAACTAGCGCTCGACGTCGAATCCGACGGGAGGCGGCAAACTCTGTCCGCTGAGATGCTCCTCGTCGCCACAGGACGGCGGCCCAATACCGACCTGCTCGACGTCGCGAAGACCGGCGTCACGGTCGACGAACGCGGCTTCGTCAAGGCCGATGAGTACCTGGAAACGGAAGTGCCCGGCATATGGGCTCTGGGCGACATCGTCGGGCGCAATCAGCTCAAGCACAACGCGAACCTGGAAGCGGTCCACGTCGCCAACAACATCCTAGATCCTGAACACAGGGTGGCGGTCGACTACCATGCCATTCCACACGCCGTTTTCGCCTCACCGCAGGTGGTGAGCGTCGGGGTGACCGAGCGGCAGGCCCGCCAACAGAACCTTCCCTATGTCAGCGCCAGCTACGCCTACATCGACACTGGCTACGGTGCCGCGATTGACGATAGAGACGGCTTCGTGAAGGTGCTAGCCAACCGGGAAACGAAGGAGATACTGGGCTGCCATATCCTCGGCACCGATGCCTCGATCCTCATCCAGGAGGTCGCCAACGCTATGAGGATGCGGCTGACGGTCGACGCCATCACCCAATCGATCTACGTTCACCCTGCACTGCCTGAAGTCGTGCAGAGAGCGTTCTGGTCGCTCGATCTCTGACCACTGGCTTGTCAGGCGAAGGGGCAGGCGGTAAGATGGCGTCGGGCCCCCGTAGCTCAGTTGGATAGAGCACCGGCCTCCGGAGCCGGGTGCGTGGGTTCGAGTCCCGCCGGGGGTACCAACGAATCCAGGTGAGCAATCTCTTCCCCGCCCAAACGTGGCGCAGCACCGTGCCTGAACGACGGACGGCGTAAGAGACCGGAGCCGAAACTATGACGTCGAAGACCGTCCTCGCGGCGTTTCTCACGCTGGCGGCGACGGTTGCGTTCTCGGCGTGCGGCGGTGGTGAGCAGCAGGTGGGCATCACCGAGGCGTTCGAGTTGAACGGCGTGGCAATGAAGTCCCACCTTGTCGACGTCGAGATGCAGCCCGCCGACGGCGAGCCGTACACGCTCCGGTGGCACTACGTCGAGGCCGGCAAGGGCGAGCCGATCGTGTTCCTCCACGGGCTGCCGGAGTCTTGGTACTCGTGGCACTATCAGCTTGAGTCGCTGCAGTCCGACTACCATGTCATCGCCATCGATCTCAAGGGCTACGGCCAGTCGGACAAGTCCGACGGCAACTACCACCCGTCGAACGTCGCCGACGAGATCCTGGCACTGCTGGACAAGATCGGCATCAAGCAGTTCAACCTGGTCACGCACGATTGGGGCACCGCAATAGGCGACTACCTCGCGGGCGAGCACCCCGACCGCATCATCCGCTTCGTGCGGATGCAGGCGCCGCTCCTCAAGGCGGACCCGAACAACCATCCCCAGTTCGCGTTGTTCGTTGACCAGGACTTCGCCAGAAAGCTCCTCAGCGAAGCCGATCGCTTCGTTCGCGGCGTATATGCGAGCCGGACAGTGCAGAAGGTGCCGGAAGAGGACATAACGCGGATCATCGAGGAGTTCAGTCGTGAAGGCGTGGCCGAAGCTGTGCCGCGCTACTTCCGCGATTTCTTTGGCTCGCCGTCCGCCAGCGAAGGAAGGCCCGCCCTTTTCCCTGCCATGGACTTTCCTGTGCTGCTTCTCCAGGCCGACAGGGACCCGGCTCAGCCGCTCTGGTACTTCGACGGCGGCACTGACCTGTTCCCCAACGCGACGCTGCAGTTGGTGAAAGACTCCGGCCACTTCTCGGAGCTCGAACAGCCCCAGGCCGTCAGCCTGGCGATCCGCGACTTCCTCCAGAAGTAGGACTCCGCGCTCGCGTCGAAGCCGCGCGCGACAGGTTTGTCGAAGCGATCCGCTCTGCTATACTGGCTGTGCGCACCATAGCATCGAAGGCGCATTTGGCAAGTCAGAGGTTCTTAAATGCCGAAGAAGCAACCGAGGCGTATCAAAAGGAAAGGTCGGCGGCAGCGCAGCAGCGCCGACTGGTCAGGGCCGGCGACGAAGCACGGGCCGTTCGGCCTGTTCAGCAACGTCAGGCTATTCTACTTGATCGGCATCATCATCATGGTCGGCAGCCTGGCACTGGGCGGCAGCATCTGTAGGAGCAGCGCCAATCCTAATCCGACGCCAACGCCGGCGGCGGTCGAGACGGAGACGCCCACGCCTTCGCCGGACCAGATCACGCCCACGCCGACTGTGGAGCAGGTCAAGCAGTGGGGCGCGCCTCCCGAGATGACCATCGACACCACCAAGAGCTACACGGCGAAGCTCACCACCAGCAAGGGCGTCATCGAAGTGCAGTTGTTCGCCGCCGACGCCCCGAATACCGTTAACAACTTCGTCTTCCTGACCCATCAGGGCTTCTTCAAGGATATGCAGTTCTACTACGTCGACGCCGGCTCCTTCGCCGCCACCGGCGATCCCGCGGGCAACGGCAAGGGCGGCCCCGGCTACGAGATGCCGAGCGAGCCGAACTCCCGCACCTTCAGCGCGGGCGCGCTGGGGATGTTTGCGGGGGAGACCACCGGCATGCGGGCGGGCAGCCGTTTCTTCATCGTGCTGAACCCGTCGCGGCTCGACTCTACGGACTTCTGGCCGTTCGGCGAGGTGAAGTCGGGCATGGAGGTCGTGCAGAGCCTGGTCAAGGGCGACACGCTGACCAGCGTCGAAATCCAGGTACAGTAGCGCGACGCGTGGATGCGCCGCTGTCCATGAACATTTCTGTAGCCGAGGCTGGAAAGCCTCGGCTACCCGTTCGCTCGCTCGGCGCCCGCCCCGCTAGGCCTCGGCGGGCAGCGCCAGGGTGAATGTCGCGCCGTTGCCCTTGCCGGCGCTCTCAGCCCAGATGCGGCCCTCGTGCGCCTCGACGAGGCCCTTGCAGATCGCCAGCCCCAGGCCGGTCCCCTTGTCCGCTATCTCGTCGACCTTGTAGAACTTGCGGAATAGCAGCGGTAGCTTGTCGGCAGGGATGCCGCGGCCGTGGTCGCGCACCTGCACCAGCACCGTCCCTTTCTCGCGCCAGGCCGATAGCACTATCGGCTCCGCCGCTGGCGAGACGCGCGCCGCGTTCGAGAGCAGGTTGCCGAGGACCTGCTGGATGCGACGCCGGTCCACGCTGAGACGGGGCAGGGAACCGGGCAGCTCGAGGACTACCCCGTGGGCTTCGCCGCCCTTGGCGAAGGCTTCGGTGACCTCTCTCAAGAGCGCCGCCGTGTCCACCTCTTCGCGATTGAGAGCAAGGAGGCCGGACTCGATCTGGGTGACGTCCAGGAGGTTGCTCAAGAGCTCACGCAGGCGGTCCGCTTGCTCGTCGATGATCTGGAACAGCTCCTGTGCCTCGCGCGGCTTGGGTGGCGTGTCCGGTGAGAGACCGATGGCCGCGGACCCCTTGATTCCCGTGAGCGGCGTTCGGAACTCGTGCGCGAGGATGACCAGGAACTCCGTGCGGAGTCGCTCGAGGTGCGCCTCGGTCTTGACGCGCTCCGTCACGTCGCGGACGATGGCCTCCACGGCGACAGGCTTGCCGGCGTCGTCGCGGATCAGGGTAGCGTACTGCTCCACCCAGACCATCTCCCCACTCTTGTGCAGCAGGCGCATCGTCACGGGCGTCGCCAACTCGTCGATATTCAGCAGATAGTGATCGAGCAAGTATGCATCGTCGGGATGGATCAGTTTCCGTACAAGAGTCCAGTCGTCATAGAACTCGTGGGGAGGATAGCCGGTGATCCGCGCGATCGCCGGACTCACGTAGTCCATGTGCGGCTCCGGGACAAAGCGAAAGAGATAGATGGCGTCCTGGGCGTGCTCGGTAAGAAAGCGATGGCGCGCCTCG
>JALHUB010000285.1 GCA_022865685.1 Dehalococcoidia bacterium
CGCGATGCCGTCCGCCGACGCGACGCGCTTACCGGCGACGATCGTCTCGGCGCCGACCAGCGACGCTACTCCCTCGTCCACCGGCGCCGCGAACACCTCCGCCGTCGCGCCGACCTGCCGGATGCGGCCGCCGACGATGACGGCCACGCGGTCGCCCAATCGTAGCGCCTCGCCGCGGTCGTGGGTAACGAAGACGGTGGTCAGGCCCGTTTCGCCGAGAGCGCCGGCCAGCTCGTCGAGTAGCGTTTCGCGCGTCGGCTGGTCGAGGGCGGCGAACGGCTCGTCGAGGAGCAGCACCTCGGGCTCGAGGGCGAAGGCGCGCGCCAGGCTGACGCGATGCGCCTCGCCGCCCGATATCTTGCGCGCCGAGCGCTCCGCCAGGTGCGCGACGTCGAACCGCGCGAGCCAGCGACCGATCCGCGCCTTCCTTTCGCTCCGGGGCACGCCGCGCATTCGAATACCCGTCGCCACGTTCTCGGCGACAGAGCGACGCAGCAGCAGCGGGTCTTGCATCATCAGCGCCATGCGACGCCGGATGCTGAGCTCGCGGCCCCGCACACGAGCGCCGTCGAAGAGGACTTCGCCCTGCGCCGGTCGGTCCAGCAGCGCGAGGACCTGGAGGAGCGTCGTCTTGCCGGCGCCGTTCGGCCCAATTACGGCCAGGACCTCGCCCTCGTGGACATCCAGCGACGGGACGCGCAGCACTTCGGCCCCGCGCCGCCGGACGACGACGTCGCGCAGCGAGAGCTTCGGCGCCACTACATCTTCTCCTGCTGCTGCACGCTGGTGAGGATGGCGTTGACGATGAAGATCAGCACGAGCAGAATTATCGACAACGCCATCGCGACGGGGAAGTCGCCGCGGCTCACCTCCAGCATCACGGCGGTCGTGAGGACGCGCGTCTCGCCCGCCAAGTTGCCGCCGACCATCATCGACGCGCCGACCTCCGATATCGCGCCGCCGAAGCCTGCCATGACGGCCGCCATCAGAGGCAGCTTCGTCTCCCAGAGGACGATCCATAGCATCTGCATCCGCGACGCGCCGAGGGCATAGAGCTGGGTGCGCAGTCGCGGGTCGAGATGTCGCAGCGCCGCCGCTGTGAAGCCGGTGACAATGGGCGCGGCGATGATCGTCTGCGCGATCACCATCGCGGCGGGCGTGTAGATCAGCCTGAACTGACCCAACGGGCCACTGCGCCAGAGGATGACGGCAACGATCAGCCCGACCGCGACCGGCGGCAACCCCATCCCCGTGTTCACGAGGCTGAGGAGGATGTTGCGGCCGCGGAAGTCCTTGAAGGCGAGGAACGCGCCGCCCAGGATGCCCAGCACGAGGCTGATCAGCACTGCGCTCCCCGATACCAAAAGGGAGCGCAGCGTTATCGACCAGACTGAGTTGTCGCCGGTGCGGAGGATGTGAATCGCCTCGCGCAGGCCGTCCCAGATCAGGTCCACGTTTTCCCTCCGTCGAGCGGTCTATCCGAAGGGCGTCGCCAGCCCGACCTCCTCGTAGGTCTTCCCCGCGTCGGCGATGAACAGCGGCCGCCCGTACTTCTCGGTGCCGAAGTCCTTGATGATGCTCTGCGCCGTGTCGGAGACCATGAAGTCGGCGAATGCCTTGCCGCCGGGTCCGTTCACGAGGCTGAACTTCTCGGGGTTCACTCCCATGACGGAGTACACGTTCAAAAGCGCCGGGTCGCCCTCGAGCACGATGGTCAGCGACAGGCTCTTCGCCGCGAGGAACGTGCCGCGATCGCTCATAATGTAGGCGTCGCGCTGGTTCGCCACTTGCAGCGACGCTCCCATTCCCTGGCCCGTCTCTTCATACCAGGACTTGCCCTTGGGGTCCAGGTTCGCCTTCTTCCACAGCGCCTTCTCCAGCTTGTCGGTGCCCGAGTCGTCCCCTCGACTGATAAAGGCGGCGCCCGCATTGAAGATCTTGGTGAGGGCGTCGGTTGCCTTGGTGGTGCCCTTGGTGCCTGCTGGATCGCTCGCGGGGCCGAGCAGCACGAAATCGTTGTGCATGACGAGGCGGCGGTCAATGCCCACGCCCTCATCGACGACCTTCTTCTCGGAGCTGGGAGCGTGCACGAGCATGACGTCCGCATCGCCGCGCTCCCCCATCGCCAGCGCCTGGCCGGTGCCGACGGCGATGACCTTGACGTTGTAGCCGCTGTCCTTTTCGAACTCCGGCACCAGGACGTCGAGCAGGCCGGTGTCCTGCGTGCTCGTCGTCGTCGCCAGGATGACGTCCTTGGGGCCCTCGCGCACGACGGGTGTGCTCGTCGCGGCCGCTGCTGTGCCCGTGGTCGTCGCCGCTGCGGCCGTGCCGGACGGCGTCTTCTGTGTAGTCGCAGCGCTTGTCGGTTGAGTCGTCTCCTCCTTCGTTTCCTTGTCACTGCCGCAGGCCAGCAGGCCGAAAGACAGCAGTAACGCCATGATGAGCATCCCGAACCGAATTCGTTTCATCCTGTCCTCTCCCTGGTTGTGTTATGCCCACCATAGCATACCGGTGGCGAAAAAAGTTAGACCTCCTCGCTGAATAGCTCCACGAAATGACGGCGGATGTCCGCCTGCGCCGCCGTCTCGAACTGCGTGTACAGGGCAACGACGCGCTCCCCTACCGCCGTCAGCCGCGTGCTGCCGCCGCCTGCTCCGCCGACCTCGCTCTCGACGAGCCGCACGCCCAGGTTCGATTCGATCTCCCGTATCTTCCCCCAGGCGCGGCGATAGGACAGCCCCATGCGCCGGGCCGCCTCCGCCAGCGAGCCGGTCTCTGCGATGTGCTGGAGCAGGCGGACGCGGTAGCCGCTGAGGACGATCGCGCCGTCCTTCTCGACCCAAAGCTTTGCCTTCGGTTCCATTTGTCGTCGATATGAGTTTGACGCGGGGCGGGCTCATGCGTCAACGCCCGAGGGGAGCGGCGGTTACTTGCCGACCCTGGTCCTTATCTCGAAGTGCTCGCGCACAGGGCTACCGGCGACGGCGCGCTGCTCGGAAAGCGGGCTGCCGGCAAGCCCGACGATGTGGAGGTCCGAGACGTCGGTGTAGCGGGGCAGCAGCTTCTGGAGGAGCATCCCCGCAAATGGGGCGAGGGCGTTTGCGACCATAACCGCAAGCACGACGTTGAGCAGGCTCATCCGGTCCGTGCCCAGCAGGATGCCGAGAAAGGCGAGGGCCCCGAGCAGACCGGCGCTGACGATGGCGGTGACGCAGCGTCGGTGGATTGCAAGCCGTCGCTCTCCGGCGCGGAGACGCAGGAGGCCCTCCTGCGCCGCCAGCAGGACGATGTCCGGCGGGGCAATGCCGTCGAGGGTGAAGCCTTCGCCTCGGGAGACGCCGTTAAGGCCGCTGGGCCCGAAACGCTCCTCGATGACGTTCATCGTGGCGTGCTTGAGCACTTCGTTACGTCGCACCGACTCGTTCGTGAAGAGGTCGGCCGCCTGGCGCGGTATGAGGAGGACGCTGGAGAGGGCGCGCAGGGTGAAGCCGAACACGACCAGCATGAGAAGGAGTACGATGGTGACGAGCAAGAGACCAAAGAATAGGAGGATCATGGCCCGCCTTCCGCAACCGCTCTCGGCGTGCAGTATAGCGCACTACCCCAATGATCGCCAGTCTAGCGCCTGCGGAGAATAGGCATTGACCCCGAAATCGACGCCGCCGGGGCGTCGATTTCGCGCCCGCGCCTACTCCCCTTCGGCCAACTCTCGCGACCACCACTGCCAGATCAGGTAGAACCCGCCCAACATCACCGAAATCCCGACGACGACTGCGCTCAGCATGCTTCCACCTCCGAATGACCCTTGGCACATATGTTCTTCCGTTTGCCCAGAATAGAACACCCGTACTGCCTTGTCAAGGGGGTCGCGTGGTCTTTTTCTTGACTATCAGGGGGGCATCTGCTAGTAATCGAATGTCGCGACGAAGCCATGCCAATCGGGTCGCACTTGGGAGAACGTTGCATGACGCTCGCGCCAAAGCCGTCGCTGGAGCTGACCTTCCTTGGATCGGGCAATGCCTTCGCCGGCGACCGCTACTGGAGCTCCTTCGTCCTCAACCGTCGCTATCTCTTCGATGCGCCGCCCACTCTCCTGCCGCACTTGAACAAGCTGCGCATCCCGACGCTGGATATCGCCGCCGTATTCATCTCGCACTTCCATGCCGACCACTTCTTCGGGCTGCCGTTCCTCTACCTGGATTACGAGCACCTGAGCAATCGCACGGGGGACCTGGTAATCGTCGGACCGCCCCGCGTACAGGAGGTCGTGGAGAAGGTCGCCGACCTGGGCTTTTCGGGCCTGACACGTGGCAGGCAATCATACCGGCGCATCTATTTGGAGGCGCAGGCGGGACAGGAAGGAACAGCCGCCGATCTTCCGTTCCGGGCGATCACCGTCGAGCAGGACAGCAAGAGCGCGCCCGACTGTCTTGGCTACAAAGTGAACGTGGGCGGACGAATCCTCAGCTATACGGGCGACACGGTGATGTGCGACGGCGTGCGGGAGCTGGCCCGCGACGCCGACGTGCTGGTCATCGACTGTTCCTGCTGGCGGGACCCCTGCCCGCACCACATGAGCTTCGAGGAGCTGCGTCGCTTCCGCAAGGAGGTCCCGCTGCAGACGACGTTCGTGCTCACGCACCTCGACACCGGGGCGCCGCCGCCGCTGGACATGGAGGGCATGATCGCAGCGGAGGACTTCGCGACGATCCGGCTCTAGCGCTCGGTTGGCTTGAGTCGAATTGGCCCGTGGTAGGTTGCAGCGCTTTCTACATTGCAAAGTTTCTAATTAGAATGCGATAATGATAGTGAGGTTTCGCGCCGAAGAACGGTTGCGGATAGAACACGATCCGGTGTATTTACTCAGTATTGTCCCCGAACTTAGCTGGCCAACGAGGATGACTTATGGCTGAAAACACGGCACAGTTCCCCTACCCCGGCACCCCTTCCACCAGCGACGGCACAGGCATGATCGTCTGGGTGGAGACCCACATCAGCCAGGGAGCCTGCGTCTATCCCATCACACCCTCCATCGGCATGGGCGAAGGCTATGCCGACGAGGTATCGAACGGACGCAAGAACCTCTGGGGCGATACGCTGGCGCTCGTCGAGCCGGAGTCGGAGCACAGCTCGGCATCCGCCTGCGAAGGCTTCGCAGCGGCGGGAGGTCGCGTCACCAACTTCACCTGCGGCCAGGGCCTCATCCTGATGAAAGAAGTCCTCTACACCATCTCCGGGAAGCGCCTGCCCGTCGTCTTCAACATCGGCGCGCGCGCGCTGACCTCGCAATCGCTCAACATCCACTCCGGTCACGACGACGTAATGGGCGTCGCGGACTGCGGCTGGGGCATTCTGTTCGCCCGCAACGCCCAGGAGGCCGCCGACCTGGGGCTGATCGCCCGTCGCGCCGCTGAGGACTCGCGGACACCCTTTTTCAACTGCCAGGACGGCTTCCTGACGACGCACACGGTCGAAAGCGTGCTCATGCCGGAACCGGAGCTGATGAAACAGTTCGTCGGGCCGCCCGAAGACAAGCTGAGCAGCATCATCGACCCTTACCGGCCGATAATGAGCGGCGTCGTCCAGGACATGGACGTCTACATGGTGGGCAAGATCGGGCAGCGTGAGTTCTATGACAAGGTCCCGGCCGCACTTCAGGTAGCGATGGACGAGTACTACGAGCTCACGGGCCGCCGCTACCAGATGGTCATGCCCTATCGACTCGACGACGCCGAGTACGCGCTCGTCGGCATGGGCTCGGTGATGGACACCGCCATTGCCACTGTCGACTACCTGCGCGAAGAGAAGGGCCTGCGTGTCGGACTACTGAACGTCACGGCCTTCCGTCCGTTTCCCGGGCCGCAGATCGTCGAGGCCCTGAAGCATGTGAAAGCGTTCAGCGTGCTCGAGAAGCTGGACGTACCGCTCGGGCAGTCCAACCCGCTGACCGCCGAGGTGAAGGCCGCCTTCGCCGACGCCCTCAGCGGCCACCCCGACTACGAGCGCATCGACCGCATCCCGACGATCTACTCCGGCTCCGGCGGCCTCGGTAGCCGCGACGTGCGCCCCGGCCACATCGTCGCCGTCTTCGAGAACATGCGAAAAGAGGGCGGCAAGCGCTTCTTCACCTTGAACGTGAACCACCCGACGGCACTGCCTCCGGTCGAAGACCCGGATGTGCGCCCGCCGGGCTCTTTCTCGATGCGCGGGCACTCCGTCGGCGGCTACGGCTCGATCACAACCAACAAGATCATCGCCTCCATCTCCTCCGACCTCTTCGGCCTCAAGGCGCAGGCCTACCCCCGCTACGGGGCGGAGAAGAAGGGGCTCCCCACGAGCTACTACCTGACGCTGGCCAAGGACGTCATTCGCCCGCACTGCGAGACAAAGTTCGTCGAGTTCGTCCCCGTTAACGATGTGAACGCCTTCCGCATCGGCAACCCGCTGGCGGGCCTCGCCGAGAACGGCACGGTCTTCATCCAGACACCGAAGACCGACCCCGCGGAGGTGTGGGCCGATATCCCGGAGAACGCCCGCGCGACGATCCGCGCCAAGAAGCTGCGCATCCTGGCGCTGGACACGGCGAAGATCGCGGAGGAGGTGGCGTCGCGGCCGGACCTCGTGCAGCGCATGCAGGGGATCGTGCTTCTCGGCGTCTTCCTTCGCTACACGCCCTTCCTCAAGGAAGCGGCCGTGAGCGACACGGAGCTGTTTAAGCGCATCGAGAAGTCGCTGCGGAAGTACTTCGGCGGTCGCGGCGAGAGGGTGATCCAGGACAACGTCGAGTGCGTGCGCCGCGGGTTCGGCGAGGTATTCGAGATACCGCCTGAGGTGAAGAAGACCGAGCCTTAGGCCGTGCCAACCAGCAGAGGCAGGCTGCAGCCGGCGACCAGGCATCGCGAAAGGCATAAGAAGATGGCTAAAGCATCCGCAAGAGATGACAGGATAACGAAAGAGAGCGGCTTCCCGGACAAGGAGCAGTTCCTGGAGAAGGTGCTGGGCGCCTACCGCCACGGCGCGGGCGCCGACGACCTTCCGTCGGATGCCGAGGCCGCCCGTGCGCTCATCCCGCCCGGGACGGCCGCTGTGCGCGATTTCAGCTACATCGCGCCGGAGTTCCCGACCTTCATCACTGAGAACTGCGTCGGCTGCATGGAGTGTGTCACGGCATGCCCCGACACTGCCGTGCTGGCGAAGGTGATCGGCAAGTCGGACCTGGAGAAGGAGCTTGCAGCGGTCGCGGATGCGACGGAGCGCGAGCGAGTGCGCCGGCGCTTCGCCGAGACAACGAAGTACGCGGGCGTCTTCGAGAAGCGCGGCGAAGAGGGTGGCATGTTCGGCCTCTTCATTGACCCGACGAAGTGCAAGGGCTGCGGCGAATGCGTTGAGGTCTGCGGCACACACGAGGCGCTGGCGATGGTGCGCAAGACACCGCCGGAGGTGGAGGCCTACAAACGCGAGGTCGCTTTCTTCCGTAAGCTGCCGGACACGCCGGCGAAGTACGTCAGCGGCAAGGCGCTGGCGGACATGATGCTGGCAGACCGCTCATTGCTCTATGTGGGCGGCGCGGGGTCCTGCATGGGCTGCGGCGAAGCGACGTCTATTCGCATGATGCTCGCTGCGACCGGCTTCGTGCACGGGCCGGAGAACATGGCGATTGTCGCGGCTACCGGCTGCAACAGCGTCTACGGCTCCAGCTATCCGTTCAACCCGTACCTCGTGCCCTGGACGAACTCGCTGTTCGAGAACGCCACGTCCGACGCGATGGGGATCCGCCTGCGCTGGAATCAGATGGGCTGGCAGGACAAGAAGCTGTGGGCCATCGGCGGCGACGGCGCCATTCTGGACATCGGCTTCGGCTCCTTGTCGCGCCTGCTGGCTTCGGGGATGGATATCAACGTCATGATCATGGACACGCAGGTCTACTCGAACACCGGCGGTCAGGCGTCTACGGCGACATATACGGGCCAGGACGCGGAGATGGCGCCATTCGGCTCAGCGATACCGGGCAAGCAGGAGCGGCGCAAAGAAGTTGGCATCATCGCCATGATGCACCCGGAGGTGTTCGTGGCGCAGACCATTACATCGGACATCAACCACTTCTACCGCTCGATCATGGGCGCGAACGAGTTCAAGGGTCCTTCGGTGGTGAGCGTGTACTGCACCTGCCAGCCGGAGCACCAGGTCGCCGACAACATGTCGTCGAAGCAGTCGCGCGCGGCGAAGGACTCGCGGACGTTCCCTATCTTCATCTACGATCCTAGGCAGGGCGAGAGTATCCACGAGAGGCTGAGCCTGCAGGGGAACCCGGCGATGAAGGATGACTGGTACATCAACCCGAAGACCGAAGAGCCGCTGGACTTCATCGCCTTTGCGCGCACTGAGGGGCGCTTCGGCAAGCAGTTCGATAAGGACGGCAACCCCAGCGAGACGCTGCTGGCGACGCAACAGGACAGGCTTGCCTACTGGAGATTGTTGCAGGAGCTTGCAGGGATTAGATGAGGTTATGTAAAATGATTATGGGAATGTGTCAGTCTGGCCGGTAAACAGTACCCCCTGTCGCAGCGACGCGATTTCCCCGCCACCAGCATCGCGTCGAGGCTACCAGTCAGGCCGCACCGTTCTCTCGGGTGCGTCTTCCAAGGCGCACCCTCTTTATTAGCCGGTTGCGTCCACTATGTCAAGCTCTTCCGCCCACGAATCTGCCGGCCGGTAGGGGCGCACGGCCGTGCGCCCCTACTAAAGGCGTAACACGGTGAGGACGGCGCGCCAATCGGAGAAGTCGGGGAAGAGGAAGTCGGGCGCCGCAGCACGAAGAGTCTCTTCGCTCGTGAAACCGCTCGCCACGGCGACCGCTATCGCGTCGTTGGCGCGCGCCGCTTCGACGTCGTGTACCGTGTCACCGATGACGTAGACCGCGCTGTCTCCGTCCGGCAGCAGGTCGCGCCTCGCCACCGCGATGAGCTCGGCTCGGTCCTCGCAGGCCTCGCCGAAGACCCCGCCGTCGAAGTACTGCCACAGCCCGTAGTAGGAGAGCTTGAGCTCCGCGCCGCGACGAAAGTTGCCCGTCGCCAGGCTCAGGCGCACGTCCGGCTTCGACTGCAACGCGGACAGCACCTCGCGCACGCCCGGCAGCACGCGGCCGTCCTTCGCCTCGACGAGCGTCCGCGCCAGGTGGCGGCAGTAGGCCTCGCGGAACTCGTCCACCATGTCGGGGAAGGCCTCGCAGGCGATGTCGTGCTTCGTCAGGGCGGCGCGAAGGATCGCCGTGTAGATGAGGCCGGCGACTTCGACGTCGGCAAGCCCGCTTTCGACACCGAAGAGATCGGCGAAGGCGAGGTTCATGGCGCGGATACCCGCGCCGCCCGTAATGACCAGCGTGCCGTCGACGTCGAAGAGCAGGAGCTTGAGCATGGGCATCGATCTGGCCGGATATGGCGGAACTCCGCGGCCTCCGCCATTGTAGCTTCGGGAGTCGCTGGAAGCCAACGCGTTTGACGGGCTATTGCTTCGAGTGCCAAACTGGATGCGACAACTCAGGACGGTAGCGACCATCAATGATAGCGCTCCTCGCGATATTCGGCTCCTCCTTCCTCATTAGCCTCTCCGGCGCACTGATGCCGGGGCCGCTGTTCACGCTCTCCGTGCGGGAAACGTTGCGTCGTGGATTCTGGGTCGGGCCGCTGCTGGCGACGGGACATGCCCTCATCGAGCTGGCGCTCGTCGTCGCCCTGGCGCTGGGTCTGAGCGAGTTCCTGGGCGAAGGCAAGGGCACCGCCGTCATCGCAATGCTGGGAGGGCTCTTCCTCATCTGGATGGGCTACGAGATGCTGCGCACGGCGCCGCGACAGGAGCTGCGTTTGGCGCCTGAGCCCGTGCCGGTGCCCATACCAATCGAGGACCCGCCGTGGCAAGCCGTGAGCTATCGACAACGCCTGCTGGCAGCGATGCGCGGCAGCGACGCGCTTGGTGCGACGAGGCGGATCCGTTCGATGTCTGCCGTGCTCGTGCCCGCGGGCGTGCTCGTCAGCGTCGCCAACCCCTACTGGATCATCTGGTGGGCGACGGTCGGCATGGCCTACATCGACAAGGCGCTCGACCACGGGGCCGCCGGCGTGGGCTCCTTCTTCACCGCGCACATCCTCTCCGACTTCGCCTGGCTGTCGCTCGTCGCCTTCGGGCTGGTGACGGGCCGGCGGCTGATGAGCACGCCGGTATATCGGGGGATACTGATGGTATGCGGCGCCTTCCTGCTGGCGCTAGGGGCCTGGTTTATCTACTCCGGAGTAAGCTTCCTGGCGTAGACGCGACGGCGACCGTGGGCAGGCACGGGGGCCCGCCCACTATTGACGATCGTCTCGGCATGGTCTACGCTGCTGCCATTCCAGCCGACGCGCAGGCGAGCGCAGGAAAGGAGCCCCACGATGGCGATGGTAAAGGACCCCGTTTGTGGCATGGAGATCGACAGCGACACGGCGGCGGGAAGCTCGGAGTACCAGGGCACGACATACTACTTCTGCTCGGAAGGCTGCAAGCACGACTTCGATACCAGCCCGTGGAAGTACGTGGGCAGCGGCGCCGAGCTGAAGGAGGCGATGAGCGAGCCGCCGCCGGTGATGGCGCCGAAGCCCGCGTCCGGGAAGAAGTGGTGGGAGTTTTGGAAGTAGTCCCGCCTCGACCGCCTCAATCGATCAGACTCGTTTCTGGGTGCTCGGCAGGGTTAGATTCATCCTGACGGTTGAAACCCTCAGCTTCTGATATTGCGGGAGCAACTTCTCAGTAGCTGCGGGATTCATCCCGCGAGTGCATTATAGACCGACAAGGGACGCCGAGACTGGAAAGTCTCGGCTACGATTGCCGAGGGGCGGATAGCTTTCCTCCGAAGAAGGAGACTCTTTCGTGTCGAAGCCGAGCATCTTCGTGACACGCGCGCTGCCCGGTGACCCTACGCCCCGACTGCGTGAGGTCGCGGACGTCGAAATCTGGCCGGGCGACGAACCGCCGCCGCACGGCGAGCTGGTCCGCCGCGCCGCAGACGCCGACGCCCTCCTCACGATGCTCACCGACCCTATCGACGACGCCGTGCTCGACGCCGGCAAGCGACTGCGCATCGTCGCCCAAATGGCCGTCGGCTACGACAACGTCGACGTGGCGGCGGCGACGGAGCGCGGCATCCTTGTCACCAACACGCCGGGCGTCCTCACGGAGACCACCGCCGACCTCGCGTTCGCGCTCCTCCTGGCGGCGGCGCGGCGCATCGTCGAGGGCGACCGGCTGACGCGCACGGGCGGATGGAAGAGCTGGCACCCCTCATTCCTGCTGGGGCAGGACGTGCACGGCGCCACCCTGGGCATCGTCGGACTCGGACAGATCGGGCTGGCGGTGGCGCGACGCGCCCGCGGTTTCGACATGCGCATCCTCTACCACGACCGGACGCGGCACCCTCAGGCGGAGGCGGAACTCGGCGCCGAATACGTCAGCCTCGACCGGCTGCTGGGCGAGTCCGACTTCGTTAGCCTGCACGTGCCGCTGGCGTCGCAGACGCGTCACCTCATAGGCCAGCGGGAGCTGTCGCTGATGAAGCCGTCGGCGGTGCTCGTGAACGCGGCGCGCGGTGCGGTAGTCGACCAGCAGGCGCTCTGCGCGGCGCTGAAGGAGCGACGCATCGCGGCGGCAGGGCTGGACGTGGCGGAAATCGAGCCCATACCTGTCGATGACCCGCTGCTCACGCTGGACAACGTCGTCGTCACGCCGCATATCGGCAGTGCCAGCGTCGCGACGCGGGCGAGGATGGCAGAGATGGCCGTCGAGAGCGTCCTCCAGGCGCTTCGCGGCGAGTTGCCGTCGAATTGCGTCAACGCGGAGGCGTTTTCGCGCCGCAAACAGGCCTGAGGGACTACGAATCGCGTCCCGTTTCTGTTATCATTAGCCATCATCTTGCCCTGACAGGGACGTCGTTTGGCGCGCGCGCTCTCCCAGACCGGCAACCTCTGGCTCGCCGACACCCTCTGGAAACTGGGGGCGATTGAGTTCGGCGATTTCACGCTCGGTCGCACGGCCGTGCACTCGCCGGTCCACGTCAACTTGCGACTCCTCATCAGCAAGCCCGCCGCCCTCCAGCGCGCCGCCCGCGTCATCCGCGACAAGGTGGCGACCCTGCAACGGATGCTGAACCCGCAGGTCGCGCCCTTCCAGCGTGTGGCGGGCGTGCCGTTCGGCGGACTGCACCTGGCGACCGCCTACTCGCTGACGGCGAAGGTGCCGCTGATCTACATCCGCCCGCAGCACGCCGACGGCGTCCGCATCGAAGGGCTGCACGAGCGCGGCCAGACCGTCCTCATCGTCGACGACTTGGTAACCGGCGGCCACAGCATCCTGGACACAGCACAGCGACTGCGCGAGGAAGGCCTGCAGGTCAAGGACGCGGTCGTCCTCGTCGACCGGCAGCAGGGTGGGCGGCAGGCGCTACGGAAGGCGGGCATCAACCTGACCTCGCTTCTGACGCTGCAGGTGATACTCAACTACCTTATGTCCAGCGGCAAGATAACGGAGGAATCGTATCAGCGCTCGTTGGCGTACCTGGAGACGCACCGACCACCCTGACGAACGTCACGGCGGGAAAAAACCGAGAGCGGAGGATGACCTCCGCTCTTTTCGTTACGCCGACGACCGTCTTCTAGAGGAGACGGCGGATCGGTTTGCGGCCGGGTCGCGGGTCGTAGTTCGTCTTGAACATTTCGAGTTTATCCCGCTCGATGAGGTACTTGCCGGCGAAGATGAGCGCGGGCACCTTTCGCTGCTTGATGAGGCGGCGCAGGCTCTGCGGGTGGATATTCAGCTCCCTGGCGGCTTCCACGAGGTCGAGGTAGTTGTCGAAGGGTTCACTGACCATGCCCATCTCCCGGCTGGTAATATGCTAAGACGCATCAGTGATTGTACCAGCCTTGTCAAGCTAATGGCCAGCATTCGCGTCGATTTATCTGCGGGCCCTCCTCATTCCCCACATGTAGAGTGAACCTACCACAAGGAGCGTCGAACCGAACCCCAGCAGACCCGGTACAAAC
>JALHUB010000286.1 GCA_022865685.1 Dehalococcoidia bacterium
GTCTCCCGATCGGACCGGCCGGAGCGATAGAGCGGGGGTAGGCATGTCCAAGAACGCAGCGCTGTTCGTCGTCGATGGCCTTCACGTCAGCGTCGAAGGCAAGGAGATAGTCAAGGGGCTCGACCTCACCATTCAGCGCGGCGAGATCCACGCGCTAATGGGCCCCAACGCCTCCGGCAAGAGCACCCTCGCCCATGCCCTCATGGGGCACCCCCGATATGAGGTCACTCAGGGAAGGGTGCTCCTCAAGGGGGAGAATATCCTAGGCCTCAAGCCGGACGAGCGGGCGCGACGGGGCCTCTTTCTCGCCTTCCAGTACCCGAAGGGCATCCCCGGCGTCACGATGGTCAACTTCCTGCGCTCGGCTCTGCGCGCCGTCCGCGGCAGTGACGTGCCCGTGCGCGAATTTCGGACGATGCTGCGCGAGACGATGGCGATGCTGAAGATTGACGAAGACTTCGCCCGGCGCTACATCAACGACGGCTTCTCCGGCGGCGAGATGAAACGCGCCGAGGTTCTCCAGATGGGCATCCTCCAGCCCGACATGGCGATCCTCGACGAGACGGATTCCGGCCTCGACATCGACGCTCTGCGGACGGTCGCCGAAGGCATCAACAGCTTGATGAACGAAGATCGCGGCATGCTGGTGATCACCCACTACCAGCGGATCCTTGACTACGTGCAGCCGGGCTTCGTCCACGTGCTGTTCGATGGTCGCATCATCAAGTCGGGCGGGCCGGAGATCGCTCACGAGCTGGAGGCGGAAGGCTACGAGCGTATCACCGGCGCCAGCGTGGTTGGCGAGGTGGCGTCGTGACGGACCGCAAAGTCTCGGAGATGGCGCCGGATGCCTACAAGTGGGGCTTCCACGACGAGGCGCGATACCTCTTCCGCACCGAGAAAGGCCTCTCGCGCAAGGTCGTCGAGGAGATCGCCGGCATCAAGGAGGAGCCGCAGTGGATGCGGGATATGCGCTTCCGCGCGCTGGAGGTATTCGAGGGCAAGCCGATGCCCTCCTGGGGGCCGGACCTCTCGGCAATAAACCTGAACGATATCTACTACTACGCCCGCGCCAGTGAGAGGCCGGAGCGCGATTGGAGCGAGGTCCCAGACTATATCCGACAGACGTTCGACCGGCTGGGCATTCCCGAGGCGGAACGCAAGTTCCTTGCCGGCGTCGGCGCCCAGTACGACTCTGAGACCGTCTATCACAACATGCGCCAAGAGCTGGCGAAGCAGGGCGTCATCTTCGCCGACACCGATACCGCCGTCCGCGAGCACCCCGACCTGGTGCGGCGCTATTTCGGCACCGTCGTTCCGACCGCCGACAACAAGTTCGCCGCCCTCAACAGCGCTGTCTGGAGCGGCGGCAGCTTCATCTACGTTCCTGAGGGCGTGCACGTGGACATACCGCTTCAGGCCTACTTCCGCATCAACGCCGAGAACATCGGCCAGTTCGAGCGGACGCTGATCATCGCTGAGCCAGGCAGCTTCGTCCATTACATAGAGGGGTGCACGGCGCCTATCTACACGACGAACTCGCTGCACGCCGCCGTCGTCGAAGTCATCGTCAAGAAAGGGGCGCGCGTGCGCTACAGCACGGTCCAGAACTGGTCCACGAACGTCTACAACCTGGTGACGAAGCGCTCCGTCGCCTACGAGGACGCTATCGTCGAATGGGTCGACGGCAATCTGGGAAGCAGGGTGACGATGAAATATCCCGCCATCTATCTCATGGAGCCCGGTGCCCACGGCGAGGTCCTTTCGCTGAGCTTCGCCGGTCGCGGGCAGCACCAGGATGCGGGCGCCAAGGCCGTCCATGCCGCGCCCTACACCACCTCGGTCATAAGGTCGAAGTCCGTCAGCAAGGACGGCGGACGGGCCAGCTACCGCGGCCTCGTGAAGGTGAATCGCGGTGCGAAGGGCATTCGCTCTAGCGTCCGTTGTGATGCCCTCCTCCTCGATGAAGACTCGCGCTCCGACACATATCCGACGATGGAGATCGACGAGCGCGATTCCAGCGTCAGCCACGAGGCGAGCGTGAGCAAGGTCGGCGAGGAGCAGCTCTTCTACCTGCAGAGTCGCGGGATCGACGAGCAGGAGGCGACGAAGATGGTCGTCAACGGCTTCGTGGAGCCGATCGTCAAAGAGCTGCCCATGGAGTACGCCGTCGAGTTGAACCGCCTGATCGAATTGCAGCTCGAAGGGGCGATTGGGTAGCGACGATGCTTGACTCCGTATCGCTTCGAAAGCGGCAGGCCATCGAGGAGCTTTCGGCCCGTCACGAAGAGCCAATCTGGCTCTTGCAGCACCGCCTCA
>JALHUB010000025.1 GCA_022865685.1 Dehalococcoidia bacterium
CACGCCAATACTACACAGATGGAACTTTACGGGATATTTATTCGGCCTTTATGAACCAGCACTCCGGACACCAGTTGCCGGGCATCGCGGCGTCGATGGCGCCGTTGGCGCGAATGCCGCCGACCTTCGGGACTACCAGGTAGAGGAAGGCGCCCTGCCACATTGGAGCCATTCCACAAAGCCTGGTGACGATCAGCGTCTCTGCGTCCTTCAGATCCTGGATGCGCTTCGCGTTGTCGGTCTCGGAGCCCGCGGCCGACAGCTTGGCGTCGATGTCCGGATCGCTGCACTCGTACTGGTTGTTCCCGCCGCCCGTGTTGAACAGGCCGATGAGCGAGTTCTCAGGGTCGGGGTAGTCGTTCTGCCAGCCGCCCGGGAAGAGCTGGAAGTTCTTCGAGTTGAAGGTGTTCGAACGAGTCTTCGCGTCGACCGCCTGGATCTCGGTGTTGATACCTAGGATCTCCTTCCAGGCCTGCTGCAGGAACTCTCCCTCCGCCTTCCGATCCGGGCGATCCGTCACCGTGATCGTCAGCGTTGGGAAGCCGTCACCGTTGGGGTAGCCGGCGTCGGCGAGCGCCTTCTTGGCTGCCGCCTCGTCGAAGCCGATGATGTTCTCGAACGGTCCGTTACCCTGGAAGCCCGGTATGCCCTTCACCAGCCAGTAGGTGGCGGGCAGGTAGGCGTCGTTGTAGACGACCTTCACCAGCGACGCGCGGTCGATTGCGCGGGACAGGGCAAGCCGCACCTTGGGGTTGCTCAAGACCTCATTCTTCATCTGCATCTCGACCGACCAGATACGCAGTGAGCCGATCTGCAGGAACTGGGAGTTCAATGTTGCGTCGTTCTTGATTGTCGGGATCTCCGTGGCCGGGACGCTGGTCATGTCCAGTTCACCGGTCTGGAAGCCGCGGAACGCCACCTCCAGGTCGTCAATGAACTTGACGGTTATCTTCTGGAGCAGCGGCTTCGGCTCCAGCGCCCAGTTCGGGTTCGGCTCGAGGACGATGTGGTCCTTGGCCACGAACTCGGTCAGCGTGTAGGGACCATTGACGACGATGTTGCCCGGGTCCGTCCACTTGTCGCCGAACTTCTCGACGATGTCCTGTCGCACGGGGAACGTGGCCCACAGCGACATGATAGTCGTGAAGGTGGGCTTCGGCGCCTTCAGGGTCACTTGGAGTGTCGTGTCGTCGACGGCCTTGACGCCGACGGCGTCCGCAGTGCCCTCACCGTTGAAGAGGTCGTCACAGCCGACGAGGTCGAGCATGCCGGCCCCGAGGACGTATTGATAGGGGCCTGCGGTTTCGGCGCTGCACTCGCGCTTGAGGCTGTACTCGAAGTCCTTCGCCGTCAACGGCTGTCCGTCGGACCACTTCAGGCCGCTCTTCAACTTGATGGTGTAGACGTTGCCGTTGATTTGCGGCTCGCCGTCAGCCATGGCTGGCATAGCGACCACGTTGTCACTCTCGTCCAGCACTAGCTGATAGAGGCCGCGGAAGAGCGCGCGCTCCACGGCAATGTCCTGCTCGAAGTTGGAGCGGTGCGGGTCGAAGAACTCTGGCTCAGCGCTTTGAGCCACCAGCACCTGCTGGTCGGGCGGTGCCGCCCCTCCGGCACCCGGAGTCTCCTCGGAGGTCTTTTTCTCGCCGCCACCGCAGGCGACAACCGCAAGGGTCAGGATGGCGGTGAGTGCCATGAGAACCAGGTATCTAAGTTGCTTCTCCCCCATTAGGTACCTCCTTTGGGGTATGCGCACCTGCGCCTTCGATTAACTGGTTATCTATTCTCGAAGCGGACCAGCCAGCCTCCTTTCGGTCAGTTGTCAACACGTTTCATGTAATGCTAAAACTACGCGGTCGAGCGCGCAAGTCGCTTTCCGGGGAAAAGCACAACATATGATCATCGGCTGAACTCCGCGCGCCTTGACACGTCTGGAAGGCGTCGTCCTTGACAGTCGCGGAGTATCGGTAAGCGCGCAGCCTGATGCCACCATCGTCGCTGCGAACGAAGGCGCCTTCACGGCCTGTTTACGTAGTCGACCCTCCGGTTCATGTCCCCTTCACATCCGAGCGGTAACGTAAGTCGAGATTCGCGCGGCGGGCCGCGTCGTGAGGTTGCTCCCGCAAGGAAGGTTGTCATGGCAAAGACTACGGCTGACCTGATAATCGAGCGGCTCATCGATTGGGGCGTCGACACGATATTCGGTATTCCGGGTGATGGCATCAATCCGCTGATGGAAGCGCTGCGCACCCATCGAGAGCAGGTGCGCTTCATGCAGGTCCGGCACGAGGAGTCGGCTGCACTTGCCGCCTGCGGGTACGCGAAGTTCACAGGCAGGCTGGGCACATGCATAGCCACCAGCGGGCCGGGCGGCATTCACCTTCTGAACGGCCTCTACGATGCGAAGCTGGACCTGCAACCGGTCATCGCCATCACGGGCCACACCTTCCACGACCTGATAGGCACCCGCTACCAGCAGGACGTCAACCTGGAGCGCGTCTACGCCGACGTCGCGGTCTACAGCGAGCTCGTAACCGGCCCGACTCACGCGGAGAATGCGGTCGATGAGGGCGTGCGACGGGCGCTTACCCACCGAGGCGTCGCCTGCCTGGTGATCCCGAAAGACACGCAGGAAGACTCTTCGGACGGCCACCGCTCGCGCGCCAACGTCCCCGGCCACAGCGGCGAGATCTTCGCGCCGATGTTCCAGTGTACGCCACCGATAGACCTGGAACGCGCCGCCCGGATACTCAACATGGGGAACCGTGTCGCCATAATGGCGGGCGCCGGCGCTCTCGGCACGCGGGACGAGCTGGAGCAAATGGCAGAGCTTGTCGCGGGGCCGATCATCAAGCCGCTGCTCGGGAAAGCCTGCGTCCCCGACACGAGCCCGTATACGACCGGTGGCATCGGGTTGATAGGCACGCTGCCTTCGCAGGAGGCGCTGGAGCAGTGCGACACGCTGATCATCGTGGGCAGCAGCTTCCCGTACATCGAGTATTACCCGAAGCCGGGTCAGGCGAGAGCCATCCAGATCGACGTCGACCCTTCGCGGATCGGGCTTCGCTACCCCGTCGACGTGGGCCTGCCCGGCGACTCCCGCGAAGTGCTGAGGGCGCTTCTGCCGATGGTCCGGCGCAAGGAGGACCGCAGCTTCCTGAAGAAGGCGCAGGCGGGGATGCGCAAGTGGCGCAAGTCGCAGGCGGAACAGGGCACGCGCCGCGACGTGCCGATGAAGCCGCAGGTCGTGTCGTATGAGCTGAACAAGCTCCTGGACGACGACGCCATCGTCTCGGCCGACAGCGGCACGATAGCCACCTGGGCGGGCCGCTACATCGACATGCGCCCGGGCATGAAGTTCTCGCTAAGCGGCACCCTGGCGACGATGGCCAACGGGCTGCCATACAGCATCGCGGCACAGCTCGCCTTCCCTGAGCGGCAGGTCGTCGCGATCATGGGCGACGGCGGCTTCACGATGCTCATGGGCGAGCTTGCCACCTGCGTGAAGTACAACCTGCCGGTAAAGGTGCTAATCTACAAGAACAACATGCTGGGCGAGATCCGCTGGGAGCAGATGATATTCCAGGGCAACCCCGAGTACGGCGTCGAATTGCAGCCGATCGACTTCGCGAAGGCGGCGGAGGCCTTCGGCGTCGCCGGCTACACGATCGAGCGGCCGGAGGATGCCGCGAAAATCCTTGGAGAAGCACTGAGCCATCCCGGTCCGGCGGTCATCGAAGCCGTCGTCGACCCGAACGAGCCGCCGTGGCCACCCAAGATCAGGCTGAACCAGGCGGTGAAGTTCGGCGAGGCGTTGCTCAGGGGAGAACCGAACCGCCGGAAGCTCGCGCTCACCGTCGTCAGCGATAAGGTCCGAGGGATTGTATAGGTAGCATGGTGCGGACGACGTCGTCTCCGCGGCCGAAGACGAATAGGGGCCGTCGCTCGAAGGGCGAAAACGAGCGGCGGGAGCGCAAGCAGCGCGTCCTTACCCACGGCACGCCCTCGACCACCTCGGCAATCGCGGACGCCATCGTGATCAAGGACGGCCCTATCTTCCTGCTGACGAACCCGGACGGCAACATCCCGGTCGGTAACGGACACGGCCTCGGCCTGTACTACCGGGACTGTCGCTTCCTCAATGGCTACGAGATGCTCATCGCCGATGCCCAGCCGCAACCGCTCGTCGGCACGGCGACCGCCGGCTTCAAGGCCGTCATCGAGCTAACGAACCCCGACTTCGAGACCAAGGACCGCGGTACCGTGCAGAAGGAAAGCATCGGCATCAAGTGGGAGCGGATGATCGATAGCGAGCGCGCCGCGCTTCGCGATGTCATCACCCTCCAGAGCTTCGCGATGGCCCCCCTCGAGCTCGCCCTGACGCTGCACTTCAGCGCGGGCTTCGAGGACATGTTCGCCGTCCGCAGCCTGCTCGCCGAACGGCCCGGCAAGCTGAACCCGCCTTGCTGGGAGGAGTTCATCCTCTTCTTCTCGTATGACGGCGCCGATGGCATCTACCGCGGCGTCAACATCCGCTTTTCGCCGTCTCCGGACAAGAGGGTGGGGCCAAAGGCGCATTACAACATCTCTTTGCAGCCCGGCCAGGCGAGGGAGCTGCTGATTTCCCTTATCGTGGTGGAGTCGAAGGACAAAGAGGAAATACAGCCAAGGCCGCGGGAGCAGCCGGACCTCAAGCGCATCGAAGCACTGCTGCACCGCTCATCGGATGACTGGCTCAAGCGGCAGACGATTGTCGAGAGCGATAGTCTCGCCCTCAACCGCCTTGTCATCCGCTCGTTCCGCGACCTGCGGATGCTCCGGAACACGATGGCGGGGCGCGAGTACTTCGATGCCGGTATCCCCTGGTTCGTGACCCTGTTCGGGCGCGACAGCCTGATAACGGCAATACAGGCTCTCGCCTATGACCCGACCATCGCCGAGAACATACTCCGGCTGCTGGCCCACTTTCAGGCGACGGAGGTCGACGAATGGCGGGACGAGCAGCCCGGGAAGATCATCCACGAGCTGCGGGTGGGCGAGCTGGCGAACTTGGGCGAGGTGCCCCACGCGCACTACTACGGCACCGTCGACGCGACGCCGCTCTTCCTCGTCCTCATGGGCCTGCACGCGAGGTGGACGGGGCGGCTTGACCTCTTCCAGGACCTGCGTGAGAACGTCGAACGCGCCCTGCGCTGGATAGACAAGTACGGCGACCTGACCGGCGACGGCTTCGTTCAGTACATGTCGCGCTCGGAGCACGGGCTCGTGAACCAGGGGTGGAAGGACTCCGGCGACGCAATTATCGATGAGAACGGCGACTTGGCGAAGCCGCCCATCGCCCTCGTCGAAGTGCAGGGCTACGTCTACCGCGCCAAGCGGCTTGTCGCCGAGCTATACCGTCGGGCCGGCGACGCTGACACGGCGGCGCGCCTGGAGCGGGAGGCGGAAGACCTGCGGGCCCGCTTCAATGACGCGTTCTGGCTGAGTGATGGGGAGTGCTACGCTCTCGCGCTAGAGGCGGGAGGCAGGCCGGTAGCGGTGATTGCTTCGAACCCCGGCCAGGCGCTCTGGACGGGCATCGCGGACAGGGAGAAGGCATCGAAGACCGCCGAA
Organism: Dehalococcoidia bacterium; assembly: GCA_022865685.1. Classification (GTDB taxonomy): domain Bacteria; phylum Chloroflexota; class Dehalococcoidia; order DSTF01; family JALHUB01; genus JALHUB01. The sequence goes on from JALHUB010000025.1 coordinate 5,614, forward strand.
CGGCTGATGCAGTCCGATATTTACAGCGGCTGGGGTATCCGGACGCTGTCGGAGAAGGAAAGACGCTACAACCCCGTGGGGTATCATCTGGGCACCGTCTGGCCGCATGACAACTCCATCATCGCCGCCGGCTTCCGCCGCTACGGGCTCGATCAGGCGGCGCGGCAAGTGATGAAGGGAATCTTTGAGGCGGCGACCTACTTCCCCAACTACCGGCTGCCCGAGCTTTTCTCCGGCTTCTCGCGGCAGGACTACGAAGTGCTCGTGCGCTATCCTGTCGCGTGCCACCCTCAGGCGTGGGCAGCGGGCGCAATACCGTTCATGGTGGAGACGGCGCTGGGCCTCGTGCCCGATGCGTTCAGCAAGCGGTTGCGCATCGTCCGGCCGTCACTGCCCGACTTCGTGCATCACCTGGAGCTGCGCGGTCTGCGCGTGGGCGACGCCAGTGCCGACCTGCGTTTCGAGAGCACAGCGGACGCGCGCACGGCCGTCGACGTTTTGAAAATCGATGGCGACCTGGAGATTCTCGTGCAACCGGCAACCAGCGGCGGGTGAGCGTGCTAGGTCAGGGCGCTGCCGATGAGGCCGCCCAGCAGGATGCAGAGCACCACCGCCGTTATCGCCACGAACACGCGGTCACGCTCGCGGAGGAAGAAGAACAGGCTCATCGCCACCCGCGAGATCGGCGTGAGGATGAGGACGAACAGCCCGAGCTGGATCAGCGACTTGCCGTCCGCCCCGCCGATGCCGCGCAGGATGGAGCCGAAGTCAACCGCCGCCTTCTGCTGGTCGACGAGATCGCTCAGCGACTCGCCGGCCGTTCCCTTGACCAGGAACAGCGCGAGACCCGCCAGGATGATCGCCGCGGCCAGCACCACGCCGCCGAGGAGAACGCGGCTAATCCAGAGCTCCATCGGCCTGCCCCCGTAGCGGATCGGCGGCTGCGCTTCGTCGTTCATCTAGGCGACTCCAATCCCGCGCAGCAGCATCTCGATGCCCACTCCCGCCAGAACAGGGATGAATATCAGGCGAACCGTCACGTTCGGGAAGCGCAGGAGGAGCTGCGCTCCGACGAGTGACCCCGCCAGCACACCGAGGGCTACGGGCGCCGCCACGACGGGCACGACGTCGCCGCGCCAGAAGTAAACGCCTGCGCTGGCCGCAGCCGTGACGCCGATCATGAAGTTGCTCGTCGCCGTCGAGACCTTCATCGGCAGGCGCATCGCCGTGTCCATCGCCAGCACCTTGAGGGCGCCGGCGCCGATGCCGAGCAGGCCGGAGAAGACGCCGGCGAAGTACATCATCGAGAGGCCCGCGGGCACGCCCCGCACCTCATAGGGGATCTCCTGTCCTGAGGAGCGGTCGGGGTAGCTGCTGGCGAGCCGCAGGGAGCGGGCAGGACCGTCGCTGACGACGCCGCGCGGGACCTCCTCGCCGAGCTTCCTCACCATCGGAATAGCCGAGGCCAGCAGAACGATGCCGAACAGCGCGAAAAGGGCGCCCGACGGCAAGTATCCGGTGACAAAGGCGCCGGTGAGGCCGCCGAGGGTCGTCCCCAGCTCCAGCAGCATGCCGATGCGGACGTTCGTCAGGTGGTCGCGGACGTAGGCCGCCGCGGCGCCGCTGGACGTGGCGATGATCGAGACGATGCTGGCGCCGATTGCGACGCGAATGTCGAGGCCGAAGCCGATTGTCAGCAGTGGACTGACCAGCACGCCGCCGCCGAGGCC
>JALHUB010000287.1 GCA_022865685.1 Dehalococcoidia bacterium
GGCATCGTCGGCTTCGAGACGGCGCTGGCACTTGCGCTGACGCTCGTGCACGACGGCAAGCTCGACCTCCCGACGCTGATACATCGCATGACGGCGGGGCCGGTCGCGGCGTTCGGGCTGGAACGTCACGACCCCGACGGGCAGGGAGGCTTGGCCGGGTTGGGCAGCCTGGCCGCCGGCGCGCCCGGCGACGTGCTCGTGTTCGACCCGAACGCGGAGTGGACCGTCGAGCCGGAGCGTTTCGCCAGCAAGGGACGGAACACGCCGCTGGCGGGTCGCGTGCTCAAGGGGCAGGTGGTAATAACGATTGCCGGAGGGAATCTGGTTTTTCAGTTCGAAAGGAGTCGAGCATAAAAAACGAAGAGGCTGTTGCCATAATCAAGGCCGTCTCGGACTCACTGCGAGCATATCCCGCACAGTTCAGCTACGATGTAAACCTGATTGGGCAGAGTATCCAGATGAATGCTCCCGGCGTAGGTCTTGATCTCAAAGTTGTTGGAGGAACTGGCACAACGATCGGGCAAAGCATCCGAGTCGGAGCGTCTGGCGGCGAGATCGAGCTTGTGCAGCGGACTGTCGATCAGGCAATAAGGCAGGACATCGATAGAGCCATCCAGCTTCTGGAGAATCTTGCCGGTGAGATCGGCAGCGGCAGCGTGGACAAGGGAAAGATCAAACACATCATTGATGCGCTAGGGAAGACCATTCTAACGCCAGCATTGCAGGCAGCAGTGTTCGCCCTCGTGCAGGTTACCGTGGGGAAGGTCTGATGCCCGATAAGGCGTTACTGGTGCTGGAGGACGGCTCGACATTCGAGGGCGAGGCCTTCGGCGCGGACACTGGCGCCGGCGGCGAGGTCGTCTTTTCGACGAGCATGACCGGCTACCAGGAGGCGCTCACCGATCCGTCGTTCGCGGGGCAGATACTCGTCGCAACCTATCCGCTGGCGGGCAACTACGGCATCAACCGCTTCGACGTCGAGTCGAACCGCATCCAGGTCAGCGGCCTAGTGGTGCGCGAGCACTGCGACATCCCCAGCCACTGGCAATCGGAGATGACGCTGCACGACTACCTGGCGCAGAACGGCATCCCCGGCCTCTCCGGCATCGACACGCGCGCCCTGACGCGGCGCCTGCGCATGTCGGGCGTGATGATGGGACTGATAACGCGCGGCGAGGACACCGAAGAGGCGCTGGCACATCTGCGCGAGACGCCCCGTTACGGCGACATCGACTTCGTGCGCAGAGTGAGCACGGACTGCAACTACGAATGGCCAGACGGCTCGACGGCGGCGAAACATCACATCGTCCTCGTCGACCTGGGCGTGAAGTACAACATCATGCGCATGCTCAGCCGCAAAGGGGCGCACGTCACCGTCGTGCCCTGCCTGACGTCCGCGGAGGACGTGCTGGCGCTGCGGCCGGACGGCGTCGTGCTCTCGCCCGGTCCGGGCGACCCGGTGCACCTGGGGTACGTCGTCGAGACGGTGAAGGGGCTCATCGGCCGGATTCCGATACTGGGCATCTGCCTGGGGCACCAGACGCTGGGGGCCGCGTTCGGGGCATCGAACTTCAAGCTGAAATTCGGGCACCGCGGCGCGAACCATCCCGTGCGCGACCTGGCGACGGGACGTGTCTACATCACCGCTCAGAACCACGGCTACGCCACCGACCCCGACGGCCTGGGCGGCGGCATGGAGGTCAGCCTCGTCAACCTGAACGACGATACGGTGGAGGGCCTGCGGCACGAGGAGCTTGGCATCATGTCGATCCAGTACCACTCGGAGGCGTCGCCGGGACCACTGGACAACACCTACTTCTTCGACCGCTTCCTCGACCTCGTCAACGAACGCAAAGGGAACTGACGTGACAAAGACCGAACCCGCATTCCGGCGCGCCACTACCGACGACGCCGCAGCCATCGCTTCGGTGATCGAGGCCGTCATGAAGGACCCGCAACCCGTCGGCTTCGAGCGCGCCTACTCGGCGGATGAGGTGCGGACGTGGCTTTCGCGCCTCGGCGATGCGGGCGCC
>JALHUB010000288.1 GCA_022865685.1 Dehalococcoidia bacterium
CGCTCGCCAGCAGCAGGTTCTTGACGTGAGGTCGCATGGCGCGTGGCCCCGGGCCGTCGCCGGCGATGGTGCCATCCATGACGGCGAAGATGCCGGGGTGGATCTCCTTCTGGATGGTCAGGAGGTCGACCAGTGTCTCGTGGATCACGGAATGAGTCCAGTGGCGTCGATAACCCAGCAGGCCGCCGAAAGCGTTCTTCATGGCGCCGGTAGTTGTTGTGAAAACGTGGGTCTTGAGCGTCGGCAGGTGGATGATGTTCTTGCCGATGAGCGCCTCGGGGATCTTGATGCCTTCGGGAAAGACCTTGTCGAGGACAAGCAGCTCGCCTTTGGGCTTGTAGTCCACCCAGGGCACGTCCTTATCGGTAAGGTGGAGGCTTTTGAGGCTGTACTTGTCGAGGACGGCCTTGTGCTTGTTCCCGATTTCGCCCTCGTGGGAATCGACGACGACGGTGCCGTTCTGAGCCGGCAGCAGCTTCTCGTAGCCGTCCTGTCGGAGGGTGCGGATGACGCCTTCGAGCTGCCAGGGGGTCGTCGAGCAGGCCGGGTAGTAGCGCTGCCAGGAGATGTTGATCTTGAGGAGCGTCTCGACGTCTCGCGGCAGGGCATCGGTGTAGCCGGCGAGGCGCATGACGCGCGCGACGTCGCTGAGGACGGTCGGAGCGCTCGTATAGACGACGGCGACGCGGGAGCGGGTTTCGGCTGTCAACGTGGTTGTCCTTTGAGGGGCCATCCCCGATTTGTGATTGGCAGTGCCGCGTATAGGGCGGAACGCATGCCCATTATATGACGCGCGCGAATGCGGCGTCCACCGGAGCGGGCCGGAGTCTGAGTCTTCACGCCTTCTGCATGACAGGTGCGATGACGTACACGACACAAGCACAACAGCGGCTTAACGTTGTTTTGTCGTTTTGGCGTATCTTCCGAGGCCATCTCGGGACGGGAGCCTCTCGTTCCGGGTTAGCAGGCCGGGCGAGCGCCAAAGGCAGCAGGATAAAGAACAAGGGAAGGGGGAACGAGATGCGACGAACAATGCTCGCGGCGGTGGCAGGCCTACTGGTAGTCATTGTGCCGTTTGCAGCAGCCGCAGGGAGCGCTCACCTGCAAGCGCGGCTACATTCCACGGGCAACCTCAACATCCGTGGGATGGCCACATGGGCGAAGATGTCGGAGCAGACCCCTATCGTTCTTTCAGTGAGAGGCGCCAGGCCCTTGTCGCATGTAGTGCTCCGCGTCTGCGGTCCGACCATCAATAGTGAAACGGGCGGTGTTCATGGCCAGTGCTGGGCGACGTTCGTGGACGCAGACCGCCACCTGCTGGATATCGCCGTCGACCGAAAAGGGCGGGCAGACGTCAAGCTCTATCCGAAACTGGGCACCGGGCCCACGGTCCTTATCGAGGCGGAACGGGTCGAAATGTACGTATCCGGCAACGCGACAGCGCCGATCGCGGTGGGCGAGTTCAGGGGATGGGGAACCACTATTCGCCAATCGCTGTCCGCGCCGACGGCACGATGGCGGTGAGCGGACCGAGCAGAACTTCGACCTCAGTGATGAGCAGTCTTTTGACCTGACCGGCTTCGACCGGTCCAGGCCCGAAGTCTCCCCCCCGCTCGAGTGCGTCGAGCGACAACTAGGCGGCTGGCCCATCCGCGTGCGCGTGTCCACGGCCGATGGCGCCGCGACGCAGACGCTTGCGCGTGACCGCGCCAGCATTCATGATCTCCCTGAACTCATCCCTCCAGTTACGGATAGCAAGGGGGAGCTCAGTGAGTGCCTGGCGCCGCCTCGAGTTTGGAATCCTTCTCTTACTGATTCTGCTGACCACGGGTGTCGTCGGCTACGCCGCGATAGAGGGCTGGTCTTTCCTGGATGCTCTCTACATGACCGTGATCACCGTGGCGACGGTTGGGTTCCAAGAGGTTCATCCGTTGAGCAGCGGCGGCCGCATCTTCACGATGTTCCTGATCATTCTCGGCGTGGGCACCGCTTTCTACATACTGGTGGGCGCCGTTACACTCGTGATCGAAGGCGAGCTCGGCGAAGCTTGGGGAGTGAGAAGAATGAAAGCCAAGATCGATGCGCTGCGCAATCACTACATCCTCTGCGGGTTCGGACGCGTCGGCGAGGAGATAGGCGGTGAGTTCAAAGACCGCGACATTCCCTTCGTCGTCATCGAGTCGAACCCTGAATCGATAGGTCGCGCCAGGCAGCGCAACTTCCTGCTCATAGAGGGTGACGCATCCGTGGACGCCACGCTCCTCGAGGCGGGGATCGAGCGCGCGCGCGGTCTGCTGGCGGCATCGGACTCCGATTCCGGCAACACGTACATCACGCTCACGGCCAAGGCGATGAACCCGGACGTGATCGTCGTGGCCCGTGCCGGTCAGCCGGCGAACCTGGAGCGGATGCGTCGCGCCGGCGCCGACCGTGTCATCTCGCCGTACCAGATCGGTGGCAGACGCATGGCGCTGTCAGCGCTGCAGCCGCTGGTTCTGGACTTCATCGACACGTTGACGGGCGGACGGCCTGAGCAGCGCATAATCGCCGAGTTTATCGCGACGCCGGAGTCGTGTCTTTCCGGCTGCACGTTGGAGGAGGAGGTCATCGGCCGCGCGAACGTCGTGGTGCTCGCGGTCCAGAAGGCGGACGGCGAGATCCTGGTCGGTCCGCCCAGCTCCACCGTCGTCGGGCCGGAAGACCGGCTGATCGTCCTCGGCAGGGAAGCCGACATGGAGGCCCTCGCGACGCCGCCCGGCAAGACGACCGACTGATCCGCCGTGCGCGTGTTGCCGGCGACAGACCGAGCCGGGCCGGCGTGCCCACGTCGGCACTCGGAGTCAGCGAAGTGAGCAGGCGCGCCCTCTTCATCGTCAATCCCGTCGCCAGAGGCGTCCCTTCCTCCGCCAGGCTGGAGATGGCTGCTGCCTGGCTGGAATCGCAGTCCTGGCATGCCACACTCGAGCCGACAGGCGGCAAGGGCCACGCGACGACGCTTGCCCGCGAGGCCGCGGAGTCGGGGTGCGATGTCGTCGTGGCCTGCGGCGGCGACGGCACCGTCAACGAAATCGCTAACGGCCTGGCGGGCACGGAGACGGCGCTAGCCGTGATCCGCGGCGGCACAGCGAATGTCTGGGCTAAGGAGGTCGCAATCCCGCGCGACCCTCTTGCGGCCGTCCGGCTCGTCAGCGAGGGCAGGCGCCGGCGGATGGACCTGGGCGTCGTAGAGGGCGACGAAGGGCAACGGCGCTTCTTCTTGTTGATGGCGGGCGCCGGCCTGGACGGCTACGTGGTAAGGCGCGTGCCGGAGCGGGTGAAGCAGCGGCTGGGTGCGGCCGCCTACGTCTTCTACGGCCTGCGCGAGAGCCTGCGCTTTCGCCCGGAGCCGGCGTCACTGTTGATCGACGGCGAAGCTGTCACCGCCCACCTCTTGTGGCTCCTGGCTGCGAACACGCGCTCCTACGGCGGGGTCATAAACGTCGCCAGCGACGCGCTGGCCGACGACGGGCTGCTGGACGTTTTCGTCTTCGAGGGCCGCGGCATCCGGCGGACGTTCGGGCACGGGCTGCGCATCCTGAGGCGAAAGTACGACGGCGCGAAGGACGTGGTTCACCGAAGAGCATCCGCGCTCGAGATCTCCGCGCCCGCCGCGCTCGACTGCCAGGTGGACGGCGAGAGCCTGGACTTCGCGCCGCGGGCCATCCGGATAGCGCCGCTGGCCCTGGCCGTCATGTTGCCGGCGGCGGGTCGCAACCCCTTGTTCTCCGGCGCGGGCAAAAGCGGCTAGCCGGACAAGACCTGTCCGTTTCGCACCGTGAAGACGTGCGCGTGGGGGACGGCGCCGCGAACGTATCCTTCCTCCGCCGAGGTGATCCAGACCTGGTCGAAGCCGGCAAGGGCGTCGAGGACGGCGCGCCGGCGTTCGTCGTCCATCTCCGAGAGGACGTCGTCGAGGAGGAGGACGGGGTGATCGCCGGTCGCGTCGAGGAGGAAGCGGGCCTCGGCCAGGCGCAGCGCCAGCGCCGCCGTGCGCCACTGCGCCCGTGAGGCGAAGGCCGCCGCCGGACGGCCGTCGAGGAGGAAGAGCAGGTCGTCGCGATGCGGCCCCCAGAGGGACGCGCCGGCGCCGATCTC
>JALHUB010000289.1 GCA_022865685.1 Dehalococcoidia bacterium
ATCGTCGATGTCTCGACGCGCCGCATTCAGCTCCAGCGGAAGGTCGGCGCCGGACTGCCGCTCGACGAGTTCCAGCGCCGCGTCGCCGAGCGCACGCTGCGCCACGTCGGCCTCGAAGAGTCGGCGCGCCTCATCGCCCACGGCCTGGGCTGGAAGCTGGAGCGCGCCGAGGAGACGATCGAACCGGTCGTCGCTGGCGACGGCACGGCCGCGGGCGTGCACCAGACCGCGCGCGCCTGGATGGACGGCCGCGAGGTGCTGCTGCTTGACCTCCAGATGGTGATGGGCGCGCCCGACCCGCGCGACGAGATAATCATCGAGGGCAGGCCGCCCGTGAACGTTGTCGTCCGCGGCGGCGTCCAGGGCGACCTCGCGACCGCAGCCATCGTAGTCAACGCCATTCCCGTCGTCGTCGATGCCCGGCCCGGCCTGCTCACCATGGCCGATCTGCCGCTCGTCTCCGGCTTCGACGTCGCGACGCGCGGACAGACCTGACCGATATTGCCGGAACGGAGAGACGCATGACCACCATCCTCGAGCGCTACCGCGCCCTCCACCCTCGCTCGGCCGAGCTCCACAAGCAGGCCGAACGCAGCTTTCCCAACGGCGTCACCCACGACCTCCGCCACTTCGCGCCCTTCCCCATCTACGTCGACCATGCCCTCGGCGCCCGCAAGTGGGACGTCGACGGCAACGAGATAATCGACTACATGATGGGCCACGGCGCCCTTCTCCTCGGGCACGCCCACCCGACGCTCGTCCGCGCCGTCACGCGCCAGATCGCCAGGGGCACGCACTACGGCGCTTCGACGGAGCTGGAGATGGAGTGGGCCGGCTGGATTAGCAAGCTCGTCCCTTCGGCGCAGAAGGTGCGCTTCCACTCCTCCGGCACGGAAGCCACGATGATGGCCGTGCGACTGGCCCGCGCCTACACCGGACGCAACAAGCTGGTGCGCTTCGCCCTCAACTTCCACGGCTGGAACGACAGCGTCGTCGGCTACGTCCTGCCCGAAGAGACGCTCCCCCGCTCGCCCGGCGTACCGCCCGCCTACCTCGGCGAGCAGATCGTCCTGCCGCAAAACGATATCGGCGCCCTTGCCGTCACGCTCGGTGAGGAGAAGGACGTTGCCGCCGTCATTGTCGAGCCCACGGGCGCCTCCTTCAGCACCGTGCCCATCGACCCCGAGTTCCTCGCCTTCATGCGAGAGCGCACGGCCCGCGAAGGCGTCGTCCTCATCTTCGACGAGGTCGTCACCGGCTTTCGCGTCGGGCCCGGCGGCGCCCAGGAGCACTTCGGCGTCAAGCCCGACCTGACAACGCTCGGCAAGATACTCGCCGGCGGCCTCCCGGGCGCTGCCATCGCCGGCCGCGCCGACATCCTCGACTGCATCGAGTTCCGCCGCGACGCCGAGTGGAACCTGCACGGCCGCGTCGCCCACCAGGGCACCTTCAACGCCAACCCACTGTCCGCCGCCGCCGGCGTCGCCATGCTGGAGACCATAAGCGACGGCAAGGCCCAGGCCCACGCCGAAGAGATGGCGAAGCGACTCTGCCGCGGCGCGAACCGCATCATGCGGAAGCTGGGCGTGAAGGGCTGCGCCTACACGTTCTCGTCGATGTTCCACATGTCGATAGGCGTCGACTGCCCCGAGCCTGCGGACGGCTGGGAGTGGCGATGGGACGGCGCACCGGGCGCGAGCGTGCCGATGACATCGCCGAAGGCGACGTCGGCGTTCCGTCAGGCGATGCTGAACAGCGGCGGCGGCGACTTCATGCGGACCGGCGGCCTGACCTCCGCCGTCCACGACGAGAAGGACATCGACGAGACCCTCGCCGCCCTCGAACCCGCCCTGGCGGACATGCGCCAAGAAAGCTCACTCTAGAGCAGCGCCGTCGCCTGTCTCTGTAAGATTCCGTCAACCGGCATCAGCGTCACGCGGGCGGCGTACTTTAGCTCGCCAGACCTCGGCGATGCTTCTCTGTGTTCGCCAAGCTTCTGATTAGTCGACGCGTCCTAACACTGGCGCTCTCGGAAACAGACCTCCCCGCGACGACTTCGAGCGGAAGGGTAATCGCGAACCGACCCCCTTTATGTACGCCGCTAATCGTGGTCTCGCCGTCGGCGTTTACGGAGACTGGCCCCAATTGCGCGTCATTGGGAAGCCGTTCGACGAGCTCCACCAAAGAGTCGAAGGACATCGCACGGTAGGTGCCCTCCGGCTCATCGTGGCGTGCCTCAATATCGTTGTCTGCCGTGGGATAAGCCCGGACAAAATCACGAAGAGAACCTCGATACGGTCCAATTACGGCCATGGCCTCCAGCCTGGATATTATCGCCTCCAGTCGGTCCAAACGTTCGGGAGTCAAATTGGGAGCGCCCTCATCATCGCTCTGCTCTGGCTGGTGGTTCGCTGCTGCCTCTACCCAAGACTTCACAGAGCTGTCCACAAGCACCGGCGCCAGCGTCATGCCGATTTGATGGGCGACCTTGTTCAGGAGTTCCCCGACACTCTCTGCTACCAGACCATCATACGTCTGAAAGTTGTTTAGCGGACTGGGTATTTGGGTTGAGTTGAGCCCCGCGCGGAGTATGACCAATCCCCTCGGGCAAACGGCTCTACCTGTGCCCGCCTCCCAGTAGATCCATGGCCGCGTAATTGAGGCTGGAGTGGCAAGCACCCACACCGCTTCCGCCTTGCGAAGACCAGCTTCGATCTGGGAATACCACTCGTCACCCCCAGGCATGATGCCGCCGGTTGGGCCTCTGTCCGAAGAGGCAAATACCTTGACAACGCCAGAGAAGACTGTCTCGACTAGTGCTTGAAGTTGAGAAGCTAACGAGCGGTCGGCATGGCTATGACTCACGAAGATCGTCCGCTGCTCCACAGGTGTCACCGAATCGAGAGATCCACCACCATCAGACGAGAATCGGGCAGTCAAGGTATACCTCCTATCCGATCTGACCTTCTTCATGAGCAAGAATATCCCCGTGTGAGTGGCATGTCAACTTTGTCTTTGCCTCAATGGGGCCACATGTGCCATTTCCCGCTTGGAGTATTCCCAATTGCTCCGTGCACGCCAACCGCCGCCGTTCCCCGCGTTTCTCTCCGAACGCCCTCAGCCGGGTGAGTGCAGAGAGGGCGGAGCCCTCGCTGCCGGGGTCCAAGAGCCTGTCCGCCTCTGGTGGAGGTGTCCTCTTGAGAGACCGGCTGTGCAGGTTGGGATGGTGGGAAGAAGACCGCTCATG
>JALHUB010000290.1 GCA_022865685.1 Dehalococcoidia bacterium
ACAGGACACCCTTCTCGATTCCCTCAGTTGCATGCCACTGCCGAAGCCCCCTGACGCCCCATCGCTGGCCATGGGGGCTTCTGCTAGCCGGCGGTAATGACCCGAGAACGGAGACAGACCCCAACAGGAGGCAAGCGAAATGCCTATCCCCCTTCCGTCCATCGACTTTGAGCCGTCTGTCGTCTGGAAGTTCCTCTTCAACTCGGTCATCCTGGAAGGGGCTCAGCGCACGCTCATTGTGGCGCTAGTAGCTCAGGTTCTCGGCGTCGCTTTGGGGGTAGTCTCCGCTCTCATGCGCATGTCCAAGAACCCACTGCTGAGCGGTCCGGCCAACTTCTACGTCTGGTTTTTCCGCGGTACGCCCCTGCTGATCCAACTCCTCTTCTGGTACAACGTGGTGCCACAGCTCTTCGACAACCCCGATATCACGCGCGAGCTTACGTCCTTCCGGATCGCCATCTTCGGCCTGGCAGTGAACGAAGGGGCCTACATGACGGAGATCGTGCGCGCTGGTATTGAGTCGGTGGAAGGAGGACAGATGGACGCCGCTAAGTCCCTCGGCATGACCTACGCCATGGCGATGCGGCGGATCATTTTGCCGCAGGCGTTTCGCGTCATACTACCGCCGACGGGCAATGAGTTCATCGCCATGCTCAAGAACTCGTCCCTGGCTTTCGCCATCGGCCTGGTAGAGCTGTCCAACGCCGCCCGGTCCATCTACTCCGTCAACTACAACGTCATGGAGCTTCTTGTCGTAGCCTCCATCTGGTATCTTGTAATGACGTCGATATTCAGCCTGCTACAGGCGGAACTGGAGTCGCGCCTCTCCGTCGGGCAACAGCGGCCGCCGACTCTGTTCGGGCGGATGACGGAGGCCTTTGGGACTAGAGAAACGCGAGTCCACTGATCGTGCAATCCTATGAAACCGGCACAATGATCCGCTGCGAGGACGTACACAAGCGCTTCGGCAGGACCGAGGTACTGCGCGGCATTACCTGCGATATCGCCAAGGGCGAAGTGGTCGTCGTCGCCGGGCCGAGCGGCTCCGGCAAGTCGACTCTCCTGCGCTGCATCAACCACCTTGAGCGCGTCGACAAAGGTCGCATCTACGTCGATGGCCAGCCCGTGGGCTATCGCGAGGTCAACGGCAAGTTCGTCGAGAAGAGCGAGCGCGAGGTGGCAAGGATGCGCGCCGCCATCGGCATGGTCTTCCAGCGCTTCAACCTGTTCCCGCAGCTCACCGCCCTCGGCAACGTCACCGACGCGCCGATCCACGTCCGCAAGATCGGGCGTAGCCAGGCGATGGAAGCCGGCCGCGCCATGCTGCAGAAGGTGGGCCTCGGCGACAAGATCGATTCCTATCCGGGGCAACTGTCAGGCGGCCAGCAGCAGCGGGTGGCTATTGCCCGCGCGCTGGCGATGGAGCCGAAGGTCATGCTCTTCGACGAGCCGACGTCGGCGCTGGACCCGGAACTGGTCGGCGAGGTGCTGGAGGTAATGAAGTCGCTGGCGCGCGACGGCATGACCATGATCGTGGTCACGCACGAGATGGGCTTCGCGCGCGAGGTCGCGGACCGCGTGATGCTCATCGACGAGGGCATCATCGTCGAAGAAGGCCCGCCGGAGGAGTTCTTCAACAACCCCAGCCACGACCGCACAAAGCTCTTCCTCAGCAAGATCCTGTAAGCCCTGCGACGAGGCCGGTTCTCAGTCGACGCGCGGCCCGAAAAACACCGTAGCCGAGACTTTGCAGTCTCAGCTAGGTTGTCGGCCGCGTCATCCGACGTCAGAGCTGAAGGTCCATCAGCCGGTGCGCGATGCGCGCGTCCAGGAAGACTCCGCCGTAAGCGACGTATCCCAGACTCTCGTAGAACGGGATGGCCTGGAGCTGCGCCGCGACCGTCGCGCCGCAAAAACCCCTTCGTCGCGCCTCGTCCTGGAGCGCCAGCATGACGGCTCTGCCGAGACCGCGTCTCCGATGCTCGCGCAGCCCAGCGACGCGCCCGATGTGCGCGTTCTCGCCGTCCGGCGCGTCGAGGAGGAGGCGGCCGGTCGCGGCGGGCAGCCCGTCCAGGTAGGCGACGACGTGGACGGCGGTCGTCACCTGCCGCGGGTCGCCGTCGTAGGCGTCGATCTCCTCCGCCTCCGTGACACCCTGCTCGGCGATGAAGACAGCGCGGCGCACGCTGAGGGCATCCTCCATCTCCGCCGTCGACCGCACGACGGTTACCCGGAGTGATCCTAATTCATGTGCGGCGCTGTCAGATTCCATTGCGGATCTTCCGCGATCCCCTTCGCGAGCCCGGGCCCACGGAGGGCGCGGCGCTCCCCGCCGCTACTTTGACTTCGCCGAACTCGCCGCGGGCTTGACGGCGCCGAGCGGCAGCACCTCGCGGCCCCACGTCTCCTGCAGGAGGATCGCAAATGACGTGTACAGCGCGGCGCCGGCCGTGAGCATCCCCTCCCAGCCGACCGCGTGCATGAAGTTGCCGTTGGGCTCGTGCACGCCGATCGCCAGGCCGAAGAACAGCACCGTCAGCAGCACGAATACGACCTGCAGCGCCCGCGAGATGCCGAAGGTGCACACCGTCATGTAGGCGGCGAATATCCCCCAGCAAACGAGGAACAGGGATTTGCCCTCAGCGGCCACCGGCTCGATTGCCCCTGTCTTCGTGAAGATGTTGACAAGGGCCAGGAATACCCAGAAGGCGCCGAAGGCGCTGAAGGCAGTGAAGCCGAACGTGTTGTTCTTCTTCGCCTCCCACATGCCCGCGGCGAACTGGGCGACCCCGCCGAAGGCTATGCCGAGGGACCAGACCAACCCCTCGGAGCTCTTGTCGACGAGGCCGGCGTTGAACGCGTTCAGGGCGAGCGTCGTGAGCCCAAAGGCCGCAAGGCCGAGGGGCGCGGGATTGGCAAGTCTCTCACTTACCTCGACCACGGTTGGATTGCCATCTGCCATTCTAGGGGGTCTCCTTTCGTTCCGTCCCTGGTTTCTCCGGGAGTGTCAGCCTTTTCAGACACTTTGCAGGCAAGAGGGCGAAGAGGTCAATCCCCGTTGTGGTTCGGGCATCGTTCTTCCGGTTTCTTCGCAGAACGGGATTGTGCGTAGAACGACCCCCGACGGTCGAACCGGAGTCGCGGGTGCGACTCAGATGGGAAAGGCCTGGCGCATCGCGCCGCGAAGACGCTCGATAGGGTCGGCCAGGAGGCTGGCCGCCTGGGCGACGTGGAGCAAGTCGTGGTAGGCCATGTGATGGATGACTTCCGCCGCGCTCACCTCGCCAGCCAGCTCGTGGCGGCCGCGACGGCGCAGGTCTTCGGGTTGCAGGCGCTCCAGGAGGGGCATCGCCTGAGCGCGGCGCTCGCTGAACATCTGGAGAAGCTCGCGCGCAGGGCGGCCGCGAAGGCCGGAGGCCGCCAGGATCTTGTGCTCGTCGGCATCCGGGAGCAGAGGCAAGTCGCCGTCCAGTATGGCCCTCACGCGGTCGACAAGCGCGGGCCTCTGTATCGAGATGAGGTGCGCCAGAACGTCGTTGGGCGACCATCCCTCCTCGCCGGGGCGTCTCAGGACTTCCTCCGGCTGCCCGTCGAAGAGGGCCTCTAACACGGCCGGCGTCGACGATAGGACCGCGAGTGTGCCGGGGGCAAGACCTTTCGCCGCCTGCTCTGTCATCTGGTTCTCCTTGGTCGGGACTCTGGACGGCTCTAGTGGCTCCCGCGCGCAATATCCACGAGCTGCGGCGCCAGCCAGCGGGCCACGACGCTCGACCCCTGCGGACTGAAGTGGAGACCATCCTCTCGCATTCTCACCCCGTCAACGACAAGGTCGCTGAACCTGTTTTCGGGACAGGCAAAGCGGTTCAGGTCAATCAGCGTGACCTTATCGGGATGCTGCTCGGCGAACCGCCGGTAGACCCCGTTCAGTTCGTTGATGCGACGAAGGGTGTCCTCTTCATTCTTCGCGGGGTCGGGCAAGAATGCCCACGCCACCGGCTTGGAGCAGGGGAAGGTAAGCAGCGCCACCTTCGAGCCCCGCGACGAAAACGCCTCAACCTGCTTTGCCAGCCCGTCCGATACATAGGCCTCCCACTCCGGCGTCCCGGCCTCTAGCTTTTCGCCGTCCACGAAGCGGTCGAGACTGTCCAGGGCTCCAAAGACCATCACGATGACGTCCGGGCGGAACGCATCGACCTCGGAAGTCCAGGTTTCCCGCCATGCCCGACACTTGTCCGCGATCTCAGTGGAAAGCTTGCCATCGTAGCCGTACTCTTCGTCGACGTCGAGGAAGCCGCAACCAACCATGGTCCTGTGCCGTACAGAGATGTTGTACTGGGGCGCAACTTCGTCGAGCCCGGGAACCATTGACACAGCGACTGAGTCGCCCAAGGTCAGCACGCGGGTTGGCGCAAAGCTCGCCAGCCCATCGAATTCCGGCAACGCGTGGTCGGCGCCGCCCGTGGCCTCAAGGACCTGTCCCAACAGCCAATCAGCGACGATAAGCGAGCTTTCGGTCGTGAAGTGGACGCCATCTTCGCGCATCCTGACCCCATCGATGGAAAGGTCGCTGAACTTGCCTTCGGGACTGGCAAAGCCGTTCAGGTCAATCAGGATGACCTTGCCCGGATGCTGCTTTGCGAATTGTCGATAGAGACCGTTCAGGTCATCAAGGCGCCAGTGAGCGTCTTGCTCCGCCTTTACCCCTGTTTCGCCCGCCTGCTTCCAGAGCTTCGACCCGGGATACGGCCAGGTCACTAACGCCAGCTTCCCTCCTTGCGCGGTCAACGCATCGAGCTGTGTCTGTAGCTCGTTGAGGACGATGGCCTTCCACTCAGGCGTGCCGGTCTTCAGCGTAACGCCGTTCACCACGTGGTCCGGGTAGTCCCAGCCCCCGAAAAGCATCAGCACGACATCGGGGCGGAAAGCGTCCACGTCCGAACGCCACGTCTTGCGCCATTCCTTGCACAGGTCCTCCATATCCGCCGAGGGCTTCGACGAAAAATCGAGCATCATATCCCCCGGAACGAAGCCGCAGTAGAGGCGAGACCGGTTCCACACGGAGAGACTCCGGCTCTGACCTACTTGCGTCAGGCCCGGCTCCAGCGACATCGCCACTGAATCGCCTATCACCATGATCCGCGAGATACGGGAGATCGATGCTGCTTCGATCTGCGGCATCGCCGCCACGGGGGCAGCGGTTACGGGCGAAAGGGCACCGCGAGTCGAGAAGACCATGACGACGGCGACGCAAGCGGCCCCGGCCGGCGCGAATGCCCAGGTTATCCTTCGACCGCGGAAGGCGCCGCGCCGCACCGGCATCTCGATGAGATTGTAGGAGACGATGGCGACTGCCAGCGTGGTCATGACACGGAGGGCGAATAGGGCGTAGCCGTCCCAGCCCGTCCTGTCGGCGGTCAGCATCAGGTACACGGGCCAGTGCCAGAGGTAGACGCCGTAGGAGATCAGCCCCAGCCCGCGCAGCGGCGGCAGCGAAAGCACTTTGCCCAAAGGACTCGCCCTCGGTTGCACGACGGCCGTTATGACGACGGCGACGCCCAGCGCCAGCATGAGAAAGCCGCCGCGATAGAGGAGCGTGCTGCCCTCCGGCGTGACGCTCCAGAAGAAGCCGAGGCCGACGGCGCATGCCAGAGCGACCACCTGCAGCAGACGCCCCAACGCCACGTGCCGGATAGGCCCCAGGCGCAGGATTAACATCGCAAGCGTCGCTCCCACGAGAAGCGACTGCGCGCGTGTGTCGGTGCCGTAGTAGACGCGCGAAGGGTCTCGCCCCGGCTCGAAGAGCAGCCCCATGAGAAGCGCCGAGCCCGCCAGCAGCGCCAGCGACACCGGCAGCAGCAGCCTCGTCGAGCCGCGTCGCAGGCGCAGGAGGACCACGACGAACAGCGGCCAGACGATGTAGTACTGCTCCTCGATCCCCAGCGACCAGGTATGGCGCAGCGGCGAAGGCAATGAGAACTGGTCGAAATAGGACTGCCCGGCGAATATCGGCCGCCAGTTCGCTACGTAAGCGACGGTGGCGAGGGCGTCGCCGCGGATCTTCGCCAGCTCCAGACGCCCGGCAAGGAAGACGGCGTACGCGGCGACGCCTACGAGCATGATGAAGAGCGCCGGCAGGAGGCGTCGCGCCCGTCGCGCCCAGAACGCGACGAGTACGATGCCGCCGCTCCTGCGCCACTCCGTGAGGAGGAGGCTGGTGATGAGAAAGCCGCTCAGGACGAAGAAGGCGTCGACGCCGAGGAAGCCGCCGCGCGCCCATCCGAAGCCGGCGTGATAGGCCAGGACGGCGGCAACGGCCAGGGCGCGGATGCCGTCGAGCGCCGGCTGGTATGCGACCGAACGGCGATGGCCCTCAGGGAGTTCCTGCGTGGCTACATCAGTACTGGGGGCGATCATTCCTATCGAAGCCCGTCAAAGCGAACGATCCCGGTTCTGCGAAAGGTTGGCGGGTGGCGGCGATCAGAGCAGAGACATTATACGCCGAGGTCGTCGGTTATGTGGAGTGGAAACGGAAGGAGAAATCGCTGGAGCGGGAAACGGGACTCGAACCCGCGACCCTCTGGTTGCGTTTTCGAAGCCCTGTGGCTCCGCGGGCTCGCGCTTCCTAGCCCCGCCGCGCGCCCCGCGCCCGCTCGTTTGCCGTGAGCAGCCGCTTTCGCAGTCGCAAGCTCTTCGGCGTCACCTCCAGCATCTCGTCCTCGGCGATCCACTCCAGCGCCTGCTCCAGCGACATGCGCCGCACCGGCAGGAGTTGCACGGCGATGTCGGACGTCGACGAGCGGACATTGGTGAGCTTCTTCTCCTTCGTGATGTTGAAGTTGATATCCCCCTCGCGCGCGTTCTCGCCGAGGACCAGCCCCTCATACACCCGTTCCCCCGGCTCGACGAAAATCTCCCCGCGCTCCTGCGCCTGCTCGATAGCGTACGCCACCACCGCGCCCGTGCGGTCTGCCACCAAAGCGCCGTTCGTGCGATGCTCGATCTCACCCTGCCACGGCTTATACCCGTCGAACAGGTGGTTCAGCAGCCCCGTGCCGCGCGTGTCCATCAGGAACTGGCTGCGGAAGCCGATGAGCCCCCGCGATGGGATGCGGAACTCCAGCCGCACCCGGCCCGTGCCGTGGTTCACCATGTTCGTCATGCGCCCCTTGCGGCTGGCGATCTTCTGCGTCACGACACCCACGTAGTTCTCCGGGCAGTCAATCACCAGGTGCTCCATGGGCTCGTGTACTACGCCATCGATTTCGCGGGTTATCACCTGTGGCTTGCTCACCGACAGCTCAAACCCCTCGCGCCGCATCGTCTCGATCAAGATCGCCATCTGCAGTTCACCTCGGCCCGACACTTTGAAGTTGTCCGCCGAGTCGCCCGGCTCAACGCGCAGCGCCACGTTCGTCAGCACTTCCCGCTCCAGCCTGTCCTTCACGTTGCGCGACGTTACGAACCGTCCCTCCTGACCGGCGAAGGGCGACGTGTTGATCGCAAACATCATGCTCACCGTCGGCTCGTCGATGATCACGCGCGGAAGCGCCCGCGGGTCATCCGCGTCAGTGATAGTGTCCCCGATGTTCACCTCGTCGAATCCTGCCAGTTGTACGATCTCCCCCGGCCCTGCCTGGGTCACCTCGACGCGCTCCAGCCCCTCAAATGTGTACAGATAGCTTATCCGGGCGCGATCGATGCTACCGTCCTCGCGCACCAGTGCCACGTCCTGCTTCGCGCGCAGGCGCCCGTTGACGATACGTCCCACCGCCAGCCGTCCGACAAAATCCGAGTAATCGAGATTCAGCACCAGCATCTGCAGGGGCATTGACGGCTGATAGCGCGGTGCCGGAATCGACCGGATGATCTCCTTGAACAGCGGCTGCAGGCGATGGTCCTTGCCTTCGGGCGTCAGCCGGCAAACGCCGCCGCGCGCGATCGTGTAGAGCACAGGAAAATCGAGCTGGGACTCGTGCGCGTCGAGGTCGATGAAAAGGTCGTAGATCTCGTCCAGCACCTCCTGCGGCCGTGCGTCCTTCCGGTCGATCTTGTTGATCACGACGATCGGCGGCAGTCCCAGTTCCAGTGCCTTCTTCAGCACGAAGCGCGTCTGCGGCAGCGGCCCTTCGCTGGCGTCGACCAGTAGCAGCACGCCGTCGACCATCTTCAGCGTGCGCTCCACCTCGCCCCCGAAGTCCGCGTGCCCGGGCGTGTCGACGATGTTGATCTTGTACCGGCCAAACCGCACCGCTGTGTTCTTGGCCAGAATCGTGATCCCCTTCTCGCGCTCCAGGTCGGTCGAGTCCATCACCCGCTCGACGACCTCTTGGTTCTCGCGGAAGACGCCGGTCTGCCACAGCATTGCGTCGACCAGCGTCGTCTTGCCGTGGTCGACGTGGGAGATGATCGCGATGTTGCGGATGCTCTTTCGGA
>JALHUB010000291.1 GCA_022865685.1 Dehalococcoidia bacterium
AATGGTGACGTCAGTATACTCGCCTTCCGGGCACACAAGGCGGTTCAGGTCGGCGATGACAACCTGATCCGCATGCCGCCGCGCGAACTCCCAGTAGAGGTCGTTGAGCTCGTCGACACGCTGGGGGTTGAGCCGGACATAGGCCGTCCCATCGACCGCCAGATCGCGCGGCTTGAAGCAGGGCGATGTAAAAAGCATGACCTTGGCACCGCGAGCCGAGAGCACATCGACGGCATGGCCTAGCTCCTCAAGCGCGTAGGCGTTCCACTCCGGGGTGCCGACCTCCAGCAGGCGACCGTCCACCTTCAGGCTGAGGGTGTCCCAAGGGCCAAAGAGGAAGACGACGACATCGGGCTGTAAGATGTCCACATCGGACGACCACCCACTGCGCCATTTCTGACAGTCTTCCGCCTTCGCCGCAGACCACTTGCCGTAGGCGTCAACCTCCTCGTCGGCTGACAGGAAGCCGCAGCCGAGGCCCCCCTTGTTCCATACGGAAAGGCCGGCAGGCGGTCCCTCTCGCACAAGCCCTACCGCCATCGACGTGGCGACCGAGTCGCCCAGCAACATGGTCCGTGTGGGCGCCGAGACGGCCGCTTCCCTACCCTCCGAGGCGGCGGCGATGATCTGGGGCGCCAACCAGCGGGCTACGATGGGCGAACCTCCCTCACTGAAGTGGATGCCGTCTTCGCGCATTCTCACGCCATCGATGACGAGATCTGTGAACCTGCTTTCTGGGCAGGCGAAGGCGTTCAGATCCGCGAGGGCGACTTCATCAGGATGCTCCTCCGCGAACCGCCGGTAGACCTCGTTCAGTTCGTTGATGCGCCGAAAGGTCTCTTGCTCACGTTCGGCGGCGTCGGGGACAGAAGCCCACGCCGCCGGCTTAGAGCAGGGGAACGTAACCAACAACATCTTGGCGCCTCTTGAGGAGACCACGTCGAGTTGCTTCTCTAGCCCGTTGAACACATAGGCGTCCCATTCCGGGGTGCCGGCCTCCAACATCACGCCGTTCACGAGCCGATCGTAACTGTCCCAGGCTCCAAAGACCATGATGACGACATCGGGCCGGAAGGCCTCGATGTCCGACGGCCACTCCTCACGCCATTTTCTGCACCTATCCGCCGTTTCCTTGGTGAGATTGCCCCAATAGTCGAACTCCTTGTCAACCTCCAGGAAGCCGCAACCAAGGTTAGCCCTGTTCCACACGGAGAGGTTCCATTCCGGTCCCAATTGCTCGAGCCCCGGTCTGATCGAAAGCGCGACGGAGTCGCCCAGCAGCATAGCGCGTATCGGCCCGCTCTCCGCCGTATTGTCGATCTGAGGCATGGCGGCGGCCGGGGAAGCCGCCATGGGGGAGACGGCGCCCCGAGTGGCGAGAACGAGGACGACGGCGAGGCTCGTCGCCGCCGCCGGCGCAAGCGTCCACGATACTTTCCATTGCCGGAAGGCGCCGCGGCGGACGGGCATCTCGATGAGACGGTAGGAAGCCACCGCGATCGCCAGGGTCGCTAGGACACGCACGGCAAACAGACCGTAGCCGTCCCAGTCCGTCCGGCCGGGGGTCAGCACGAGGTAGACGGGCCAGTGCCACAAGTAGACGCCGTAGCTGAGGGTGCCCAGCGCGGCCAGGGGTCGGAACGACAGGGCGCGCGCGACGAGCGATTCGCGCCCGGCGACCGCGCACGCGATGAGCACGAGGTCGGCGAGCTCCGTCGACCACAAGACACCTCGGTAGAGCCGGGACTCGTCTCCGCGCGCCGTCCACCAAGCCCACGCGATGAACGC
>JALHUB010000292.1 GCA_022865685.1 Dehalococcoidia bacterium
GCCTTGCACTCGATGAACTCGACGATGTCGGGGTGGTCGGCGTTCAGGATCACCATCTTCGCTGCCCGCCGCGTCTTGCCGCCCGACTTAATAGAGCCGGCGATGGCGTCGGCGCCGCGCATGAAGGAGATCGGCCCCGAGGCGAGGCCGCCCGTCGACAGCGGTTCTCGTGACGAACGGAGGAGCGACAGGTTGACGCCGGAGCCGGAGCCGCCCTTGAAGATCATGCCTTCGGTGCGGCACCAGTCGAGGATCGAGTCCATCGTGTCTTCGACGGAGAGGATGAAGCAGGCGGAGCATTGCGGCCGCTCTTCGACGCCGACGTTGAACCACACGGGGCTGTTGAAGGTTGCCTTCTGGTGCAGGATGATGTGCGCGAGCTCGGCTTCGAACGCCTCCGCCTCGTCATCATCGGCGAAGTAGCCGTCCTTGTGTCCCCACGCCGTTATCGTGCCGACAACGCGGTCGATCAGCTCGCGGACGCTGCGCTCGCGCTTGATCTCGCCGCGTTGGTGGTGGACGACTGTGCCGGCGATGAGGGGGCCGCGGAAGTACTTGGACGCGACCACGTTGGTCGCCCGCTGCGACCACTCCTTCGGCACCTCGACATCCTGCTGCTCGAAGACGGTCTTGCCGTCCTCGGCGGCGATGCTGGCCGTGCGCGTCTCCCATTCCGCCTCGTCGCAGGGATGGCGTCCGGGCGTGGTGAAGCAACGGCCAATCGGCAGGCGCGCCGGCGAATACGATGATACGTCTGTGACCGTTGTCATGGCTCCCCTTGTTCCCTTTCCCCTAATCGATGCGTGAAGGCACCTATACAGCGGGCGCCGCCCGATGGACGTGGGCGGCGTTCTCAGGCCGATTGTCTAGCGAGAAGCGGGGAATCCGCGGGCCTCCTGCCCTGAGACGTAGCGGAGGCGGTAGATGGATTGGCGCTCCCCGTCGGGCCCGTTGAGCCGGAACCGCATGTACTTGGCGGCGACCTCCAGCATCCGGCCGTCGCCGAGCTCCATGATGAGCGGGCCGGTCTCCCTGTCAAGCAGACTGCTGTCGACGACGGGGCGGAACATGATCTCCCTGCGCTCCTGATTGATCTCAAAGGCGCCCGTCGCCAGCACTTCGCCGCCGCCGTTCAGCACCCGACCGTAGTCTGGTTCCATCTCCGTGAGCGTGGACTCCAATTCAATGTTAGTTAGGGCCGTCCCGTCGAACTGACGGAGAGGCGCTTCCCTGCGCCTCGCCGGTGGCCGCCGTGACGGCCCGCCTCTGCCTGTAACGGGTCTTTACAGCCCCCTTGCCGAAACGAAGGGCTCGCCAGGCCGGCGGCCGGGCCAGCCCCTGCAACTCCTCTTCCGGTATCAGCGGCGGCTGGGCGCTCCCTTCCGCGTTTATCACCGCCGCCTCAAGGGCGTCGACCTCCTCCTTCAGGTCGTCCAGGTCAGCGAACTGGTGGTAGACGCTGGCGAAGCGGATGTAGGCTATCTGGTCGAGCTGACGCAGGTGCCCCATTACCATCTCGCCGATGCTGCGACTCGACACCTCCGCCAAGCCCTGCTCGTGCAGCACCGCCTCGATTTCGTCGACCACGCCCTCGAGAGTGCCGGCCGCCAGTGGACGCTTCTCGCAGGCCTTGCGGATGCCAAGGAGGAGCTTCTCGCGTGTGTACTCTTCGCGGCGGTCGTCCTTCTTGACAACGAGCAGACCGGCGACCTGCGGGCGCTCATAGGTCGTGAAGCGTTCGCCGCAGGAGTTGCACTCGCGGCGCCGCCGGATGCCGTCGTCGGCCTCTCTTGAGTCGATCACGCGCGAGTCTTGAGACGCGCAGTATGGGCAGCGCATGGGCGGATTTTGGCACAACATATAGAGGTTGTCAAGGGGGTAAGCCCAACAGATTGTGGTCAAGTTGTGCGAGGCGTTCTGTCAAGGAGCCGCGATTCCGGGGCCCCGCGAGGCGGATTTGCGAGCCGCTGGACATAAGGTGCCGGCTCCATCGCCGGCAATCTAGAGGAAGACTTCAGCCTTCCGCGTCGGAGCTGTTGGTACGGAGTTCCCTTGGAGATGCCGGCGTTCCGTGCTCAGGAGAACTCCACCCCATCCTGAAGGCTGGAGCATCGGAGGGGATACTCGTCGACGACATTGCCCTGTCCCTCCGATGACAGGCGTTTCGATGGTGCGCCGTGGAGGACTGAAGTCCTCCGCTACATGTCCCCTTAGCACTCGACGGCCGGTCCCGGGGGAGTGCAGAGGGGCGAAGCCCTTTTGACCGGGGATTGGGGGCTGTGCCCCCAATCGTCCAGAATTACGCTTCGGGCGGGTCGGTGGGAACGACAAACGGCTTCTGGCGGCGGAGATCGGCGATGCGCGGAAATGGGTCGCGGTCGGCGCATCTCCCTATCACCGACCGCGACCGGCGTCCGCCGTGGCGGACTACCTTCAAATCCCGGGTCTTTCCGGGTGCCTGGTTGCTCGGCTAGACAGAAACCCCTCCTTTCGTAAGATTTGGCCCTCTAGCGCTCACCGTAAGGAGACGGTGCGACGCAGGAAGGTCGGCAGGTCCGTATCGCCCACGTTCTGGAGCGTCTGAATGCGCATCGGCCGCAGCCGTTCGCCGCGCCCCAGCGTCTCTTCCAGCCCCTGCACACGCAACTCGGCAGGCTGGAAGCCGGTGGCGATGACGGTGACCTTGATCTCGTCGCCCAGGTCCGGGTCGGTCGCCGTGCCGAAGATGATCTCGGCGTCGGGGTCGACGATCTCCGCGATGACCTGCGCGGCGGCGTTCATCTCGTGCAGCCCGATGCTGCGCGATCCCGTGAGGTTGAACAGGACGCCCTTCGCGCCCTCGATGCTCGTGTCTAGCAGGGGGCTGCTGATGGCCGCCCGCGCGGCCTCGACGGCGCGATTCTCGCCGCTGGCGCGCCCGATGGCGAACAGCGCCTGGCCGGCTTCGCCCATGATCTTGCGCACGTCGGCGAAGTCGAGGTTGATGTCGCCGGGCACGGTGATGATCTCCGATATGCCCTGGATGGACTGTCGCAGTACTTCGTCGCCGACACGGAAGGCTTCGGGGACGGACACGTCGGGAGTGCAAACGGCAAGGAGGCGATCGTTTGGAATGACGATGAGCGTGTCCACTTTGTCCCGCAGGTGCGCTATGCCGTCGTCGGCCTGGACGCGACGTTTGGCGCCCTCGAAGGAGAACGGCTTCGTGACGACGCCGATGGTGAGGGCCCCGGCCTCGCGCGCCACCTCGCCGACGATGGCCGAGGCGCCGGTGCCGGTGCCGCCGCCCATTCCGGCTGTGATGAAGACCATCTCCGCGCCCTTTACGGCGTCGAAGAGCTCCTCGCGGCTCTCCTCGGCGGCGCGCAGCCCTTTATTGGGGTCGCCGCCGACGCCAAGCCCCTTCGTCAGCCGGTCGCCGATGCGGATCTTGACGTGGGCATCGGTGTGAGCGAGCGCCTGAGCGTCGGTGTTCACCGCTACCAGTTGGACGCCGGGAATCTTCTCGGCCATCATCCGGCTGATCGCGTTGCCGCCGCCGCCGCCGACACCCATAACCTTGATCGGGGGAAGCTTGTCCAGGTCCTCTCTTGCTGTCACCGTCGCCTCCTTTCGCTGGTACCGTCGAAAAACCGACCTTGCCCTATTCAGGCATCAGTACGCGCATCCACTGGCCCACGCGGCGCAGCCAGCCGCCGAATGCGAAGCTCGGGCCGGACCGATGTCCGGCGTAGAGCATGCCGTTCTCCTTGAGTGCCCATTGCAGCAGGCCGACGCTCGTCGCGTAGGCGGGATCGTCCAGCGTCTCTGAGAGACCCTGGAGATGGCGGGGAACGCCGATGCGCACGGGCATGCCGGTCACCTGCTCGGCGAGGATGTCCAGGCCGCGCAGCTTCGCCGTGCCGCCGGCCAGGACGACGCCCGCCGACAGGATGTCGTCGTGCGCCGTGCGCTTGACCTCGCTCATCACCATCTCCATGATTTCTTCGCAGCGGGCCTGGAGGATCTCGCACAGCCGCCGACGCGGCACGCTCTTCTGCCGCTCCGACCCGAAGCAGTCCAGGTCGACCATCTCGGCGGCGTCGACCATGCTCGGGATGGCGTGCCCGTAGGCCGCCTTCGCCTCCTCGGCGACAACGTAGGGGCAGCGCAGCCCGGCTACGAGGTCGCGCGTGAGGTGGTTGCCGCCCACAGGCAGCACGGAGGTGTGGTAGACGCTGCCGTCGAGGTAGACGGCGATGCCGGTGGTGCCGCCGCCGATGTCGGCGACGACGACGCCCTGCTTGCGTTCTTCTTCCTCAAGCACCGCCTCGCCGCTTGCCAGCGGCTCCAGTATCAGGCTCTCCACCTCCACGCCGGCGCTCTCGACGCACTTCATCAGGTTCTGCATGGCGCTGCTGGAGGCGGTAACGATGTGCGTCTCCACATCCAGGCGCTGGCCGTGCATGCCCAGCGGGTCGCTGACGCTGTCCTGGCCGTCGACGACGTAGTAGCGCGGCACGGCGTGCAGCACCTCGCGGTTCGACGGGATGTTGATGACGCGCGCCCCTTCGAGGACGCGTTCGATATCGTCGCTGCCGATGGGATGGCTGCGGTCGGGGATGGCGGCGATGCCGCGGTTGTTCAGCGACTGGATGTGCGAGCCGGTGATGCCGACGTGGGCGGAAAGGATTCGCGTGCCGCTGGAGCGCTCTGCCTTGTCGACGGAGTCGGCGATGGACTGCGTCGCCTCGGCGATGTTGTCCACCATGCCGCGGCTGAAGCCCTTGGCCGGACAGACGCCGACACCGAGGATCCGTATCGCCTGCTCCTCGCCGATCTCGGCGACGGCGGTGCAGACCTTGGTTGTCCCGACGTCAATTGAGGCGAAGGTATCCGCTCTCACCTTGCGTTCCTCCTTCCCTGAGGGCGCCCCGCACACGGTGCTGCGATGTTCTGCCCTCTCCAGTCGTCGCTGCTACTGGAACGAGACGCTTTCGCCGAAGCGCAGGTCGACGCTGTGGACCGCGAACGACTGCTCCTGTCCCTTTTCCAGCAGCACGTACAGGACGCCAAGCTTGTAATCCAAATCACGGCTGTCGCCGAAGGTGGCGCGCAGTCCGCCGTCGAAAGCAACTGTCAGTCCGAAATGCTCGCTGTATTCCAGCTTCGCGACGTTCTGTTTCAAGGCTCGCGGCGACTCATCGATGAGCTGCCGCGACAGTGACACAGCGTCGGTGTCTACGCGGTCGCCCGCCACGAGGCGCCGCTCGCTGTCGAGCTCGAATATCGTCGGCGCGCCCTCGTCGGGCCGGACGTCGTCGAGGACGACGCCCTCTTCGTCGATAACGTAGGGCTGCTCCTTGACCTGCCAGTAGCCCCAGGGCTGCCGCTCTTCGACGCGGACCAGCATCCGGCCCGGCCACCGCCGCGATATCGACACGTCCTTGACCGCAGGCAGCGCCAGGAGGCGGCTCTTCGCGGTCGCGGTGTCGACTTGGACGATGTTCTGCCCCTTCAGACCCGAGACCGCGACGACGACCGCCGGGTCCAGGCTCTCCGCGCCCGCAACCGAGACCTCCCTCACCTGGAGCAGCGGCGACTGGTAAACCAGCCATCCGACGAGAACGATGCTCGCCAGCAGCGCGACGATGCCCAGACGCCAGAGCATGCGGCCGAGCCGCTGTCGGAGCGGCGGCCCCGCTGGGCGCTGGTTTTGCCTGTAGTTACGCCTGCGCAAAGCGTTCCCTCTCCTCGAATCGCTCCAGCCCCAGTTCGACCAGCCGGGTTATGAGGTCGGAATACGATAGTCCGGCAGTCTGCCAGAGTCGCGGGTACATGCTGCCAGGCGTGAAGCCGGGAATCGTGTTGAGCTCGTCGATGAAGACGTCACCGGACGGCGTCAGGAAGAAGTCGACGCGGGACATGCCGCAGCAATCGATGGCGCGATAGGCGTCGATGGCCATGGCGCGGATGCGGCTCGCGAGATCGCCGGGCAGGTCGGCGGGAATCGTGAGCGTCGTCGAGGAGGCGAGGTACTTCGCCTCGTAGTCATAAAATTCGCGCTCGCACTTGATCTCGCCCAGCGGCGACGCTTCGGGCTCGTCGTTGCCGAGGACGGCGCACTCGATCTCACGGCAATCGACACCCTTCTCTATGACCAGCTTGCGGTCGAAGCGCAACGCCTCAAGGACGCCGTTGACCAGCTCTTCGCGGGAGTGCGCCTTTGTTATGCCCACGCTGCTGCCGCCGTTAGCCGGCTTGATGAAGCAGGGGTAGGAAAGCGCCTCCTCTATCTTCGAGGTCAGGTCTCGCGTGTCGCCGTCCCACTGCGAGCGCGTCACGACCAGCCAGTCGACAACCGGCAGGCCGGTGTCGTGGAGGAGCGCCTTCATCAGCGCCTTGTCCAGCCCCGCGGCGCTTGCGTCCACACCGGCGCCGGCGTAGGGCACGCGCGCGAGTTCCAAGAGACCCTGGAGCGTCCCGTCCTCGCCGCTGGGCCCGTGGATTACCGGGAACGCGACGTCGATTTCCGAGAGGACGGACAGAGCCTGCGGCCGCGCCAGCAGCCCTTCGGCGCCGCTGAGAGCGAGCGTCTTCTTGAAGGGAGCGCCCGGAACGTCCATCTGCGTTTGCGTCTCCTCAGGGGTGAGCCAGGCGCCGGTCTTGGTGACGCCGATGGGGATCACCTCGAACCGGTTGCGGTCGACGGCCGCCATCACGTGCTGCGCCGAGACGACCGACACCTCGTGCTCGCCGGAGCGTCCGCCGAAGATGACGCCGAGTCGCAGCTTGCGGCCGCCCCGCGCCGTCATTGCAGGTCCTCCCCTACGAAGGCCACCTCAGGTAGCAGCTTGACTGAGAATTCCTCCTCTACCCTCTCCCGGGCCAGCTCGATGAGCGCCATCACGTCCATAGCCGTCGCGCGGCCGACGTTCAGGATGAAGTTCGGATGCTTGGTCGATATCTCCGCGTCCCTGTGGCGATGGCCTCGCAGACCGACCTGGTCGATGAGCCACCAGGCTGGGTACTCGCGCGTGTTCTTGAAGATGGAGCCGGCGCTGCGCCCGCGCGGCTGCGAGGCCTGACGGTTGCTGTCCAGCTCCACCAGCCGCTGGGCCAGTTCATCCGGGTCCGCCGGCTGGAGCACCAGGTCCGCCGACAGGATGACGTGCCCTTCAAAGAGCTTTCGGGTGAAAGCGCTCTCGCGGTAAGCCAGGCCGAGCTCCTCGACGGCCAGCTCGTACTGGAGGCCGTCCTTGCTGACCATCTGGACGCTCTTGAGCACCGTCGCCATGCTGCCGTCGTAGGCGCCGGCGTTGTAGACAACGGCGCCGCCGATTGTGCCCGGTATGCCGCCGGCCCATTCCAGGCCCGCGAAGCCCTTTCGACAAAGGTAGCGGGCCAGCGCGGCTATGCTGGCGCCGGACTCGGCGCGGAAGACGGCGCTGCCGTTCAGATTGTCCATCGGCCCGTCGAGGCCGCGTGCGCGATTCTCTATGGTCACGCCGCGTATCCCCTTGTCGCTGACGAGGACGTTGCTGCCGGCGCCCAGGATGAAGAAGGGCGTCTGGGAGCGGTTGCAGAGGGCGACGAGGCGTCGCAGCTCATCCGCGTTCTGCGCGATGACGTAGACGTCGGCGGGGCCGCCGATGCCGAACGTGGTATGCCGGGCGATCGGCTCATTCAGCCGCACCTCAGCGACCCGTCGCAGGTCTTCCAGCAAATCCCTGTCGATTGTCTCCATGATCTCCCTATCCCGTCGAGGCCCGCTTGCGCAGCCCCTCCAGGACCATCGGTGCCACCTCGTTCACGTCGCCGGCGCCCAGCGTGAAGAACACGTCTCCCGGCTTGAGGATGTCCAGCACGGCCGCGGCCGCCTCGTCGAACGTCGCGACGAAGCGGGCCTTCGGGCGCGTTACCTCTCGCGCCAGGTCCTCGGCGCTCATGCCGGCGGCTACCGGCTCGCGGGCGGCGTACGTGTCGGCGATCAGCAGCACGTCGAGACCTTTGAAACAGGTGCGGAACTCGTCGAGCAGGTAGAGCGTGCGGCTGTACGTGTGCGGCTGGAACAGACCGACGAGTCGACGCCGCGCGAAGCGCTCCCGTGCCGCCGCGACTGTCGCCCGCAGCTCTGTCGGGTGGTGCGCGTAGTCGTCCATCACCGTGACGCCGCCGGCCTCTCCGACGAACTCGAAGCGACGCCCGGCGCCGCGGAACTCCGCCAGCACGCGCTGCATGACGTCCAGCGGCACGCCGACGTGGTGACCGACGGCGATGGCTGCGAGGGCGTTGCTCGCGTTGTGACGCCCCGGAAGGGCGATGCGGAACTCGCCGTAGGGCCGGCCGTGCAGCCCGACGAGGAACTCCCGGCCACCCGTCGAAGGCTTGCCGAGGTGGCTCACGACCCAGTCGACGGGCGTGGCCAGCCCGTAGAGCTCGACGTTGCCTGTTTGCAGGGGGACCGCTTCTCTCTTGCCGCGTCCGAGGAGGTCGGCGACCGTGGGGTCGTCGGCGCAGGCGATGATGACGCCGTCGCGTGGCACCTGCTTGAGGAACTGGGCAAACGCGCCGACCAGCTCCTCGAAGGAGCCGTAGATATCGAGGTGGTCCGGCTCGATGTTCGTGACGATGGCAATGTCCGGCGTATAGCTGAGGAAGGCGGCGTCGAACTCGTCCGCTTCGACGACAACGTGTTCGCACTCTCCGGCAGCGGCGTTCGTGCCCAGGTTGACGACGTCGCCGCCGACGAGGAACGTCGGCGAAAGGCCCTCCTCGACCAGCATGAACGACACGAGGGCGGAGGTCGTCGTCTTGCCGTGCGTGCCGGCAATGGCGATGGAGCGATGTCCTTCCATCAGACGCGCCACCATGTCGGCGCGCTTGATGATCGGGATGCCGCGACGCCGCGCCTCGAGTATCTCCGGGTTGTCCTTCGCGGCCGCGGAGGTGATGACGACGAGTCCCGCGTCGTCGACGTTGGCGGCGTCGTGGCCTTCGCGCACCGTTGCGCCTTGAGCGACAAGGCGGTCTGTGAAGGAGGAGAGACGCAGGTCGGAGCCGCTGATGGTGTGCCCCCATGTCATGAGAATGTGAGCGATGGCCGACATGTGAACGCCACCGATGCCCACCAGGTGGACCCGCCGCGGTATCGTAGTTGTGTCTTTTCTATCCTGCGTCATCGTCGTCATTCGTTACGCCGCTATCTCCATCAGCATCGCCGCGATGCGGTCGGCGGCATCGGGCCGCGCCAGTGAGCGCATCGCCTGGGACA
>JALHUB010000293.1 GCA_022865685.1 Dehalococcoidia bacterium
ACTGGTAGAGCTGCGCCAGCCCCAGCCGGTCCGCCTGGTTGATGATGATCGTGTTGACGTTCGGTATGTCCAGCCCCGACTCGATGATCGTCGTGCAGACCAGCACGTCGATAGCGCCGCGCGCGAAATCGAGCATCACGCGCTCGAGCTGGTCCTCCGGCATCTGCCCGTGCGCGACCGCCACCTCGGCCTCCGGCACGAGACGGCGTACCTTCTCCGCAATCGCTTCGATGTTGTAGACGCGGTTGTGCACGAAATAGACCTGTCCCTTTCGCTCCAGCTCGCGCAGGATGGCCTCGCGGGCGATGTGGTCATCGAGCTCCAGGACGTAGGTCTTGATCGGCAGGCGGTCCTCCGGCGGCGTGTCCATCACCGACATGTCGCGGATGCCGCCCAGCGCCATGTGGAGCGTGCGCGGGATCGGCGTCGCGGACAGCGTGAGCACGTCGACCTGCTGTCGCATCTGCTTCAGTCGCTCTTTGTGGGCGACACCGAAGCGCTGCTCCTCGTCGATCACGACCAGGCCGAGGTTGTGGAAGCCGACGTCTCGCTGGAGGAGACGGTGCGTGCCGATGACGATGTCGACTGGCCCGGCCGCCAGGTCGCGCACGACGTCCCGCTGCTCGCGGTCGGAGCGGAAGCGCGACAGCATCTCGACGCGTACGGGGAAGCCGGCCAGCCGCTCGCAAAACGTCTGATAGTGCTGCTGCGCCAGCACGGTCGTCGGCACGAGCATCGCGACCTGCATGCCGTCCATCACCGCCTTGAACGCCGCCCGGATCGCGATCTCCGTCTTGCCGTAGCCCACGTCACCGCAGACGAGACGGTCCATCGGGCGAATGCTCCCCATGTCCTCCTTCACCTCCAGCATCGCCGCCGCCTGGTCCGGCGTCTCCACGTAGGGGAACGACGCCTCCAGCTCTTGCTGCCAGGGCGCGTCCGGCGTGAAGGCGTGTCCCTCCAGCACCTGTCGCGCCGCATACAGCGCCAGCAGCTCCCGTGCCAGGTGCCGGACCGCTCGCTTCACGCGATCTTTGGCGCGACGCCACTCCTGCGTGCCCAGTCGCGTTAGCGTCGGGCGCTGATCGCCGGGCCCGACGTAGCGGCTGACGCGGTCGACCTGGTCCGTCGGCACGAACAGGCGGTCGCCCTCGGCGTAGCGCAACTCCAGGTACTCGCGCTCCTGCCTGCCGGTAGGCATAGCCTGGCCGCCCGACCCCAGGTGCGTCAGGCCCGCGAACTGGGCGATGCCGTGCTCGATGTGGACGACGAAGTCGCCGGGACTGATGTCGGCGAGGAAGTCAACGCGACGGCCCGCCGGCGGACGCGTGAAGCGTCGCTGCTTGACGAAACCGAAGAGCTCGGCGTCGGTGAGCAACGTCAGCGATCTCCCGTCGCTGCGGATGCTCCAGCCCTCGGGCAGCGAGCCGTGCACAACCGCCAGCGCGCCCGCCGGCAGCGGCGACTCCACGCTGGACAGCGGCGTCGTGAAGAGGTCGTGCTCGCTGAGCACCTCCGCGATCCGCGCTGCCTGCTGCGAGACCACGACCGTCGTCTGACGTCGTTCCGACGCGCCTGCGAGGTCGTTCGTCAGGTCGAGGAGGCGTCCGCCATAGGCGGAAGCGGCGGCGAACGGCAGCCGGACCGAGCCCTCGCCCTCCTCGCCGCTGGCCCAGCGCGAGAGGTCGACGAGGGAGCGGTGCGCGGTCAGCGCCTCCCGCAGGTCGGGCCACGGCTTCTGCGGGAAAGGCAGTCCCTTCGGAAGCTCGCAGCGGGCCGTCATCTCGTCGCGGATCTCGACGACCTGCTGGTCGTGCTCCTCTTCCGCCGCCGCGATGTCCGCCAGCTCATCGAGGACGAGCAGCGAGTCGGGCGCGAGGAAGTCGAGCAGGCTACAAGATGCCAGGAACGGCACGTAGAAGATGTCGTCGGGGAAGCTCTCGCCCTTCACGACCAGAGCCATCTCGTCGCGATAGCGCGCGGCCACCTCCGGCTTGCAGTCGTCGAAGTCGAGCTTCGCAAGCAGGTCAGCGGCGCCGGGCTGCGGCAGGAGCATCTCCCGCGCCGGCCCGACGACGACGGATTCGACGAGCCGCACCGTGCGCTGCGTGTCGGGATTGAACAGGCGCAGGCTCTCGATGCGCTCGCCGAGAAGCTCGATGCGCACCGGCAGGTCGTTCTCCGGCGGGAAGACGTCGATGATGCCGCCGCGACGGCCGGCCTGCCCGGGAGTGTCCACGAGCGGCGAGAACTGGTAGCCGCGCTCTGCCAGTCGACGCAGGAACGGTTGCGGCGCCAGCCTGCCGCCGGCGGTCAGGGTCTCGATGGAGGACGTCATCTCCTCCGGCGAGAGCGTCGCTTCGGCCAGCGCCTGCACGGGCGCGACGATCACCGGCGGCACGTCGTAGCGGCCGGCGAGCAGCGCCAGTACGCGCAGGCGGTCACGGACGGCGTCGGCGTCGGGAGCGATGCGCTCGTAGGGGAGAGCGGCGCGACGCGGGAAAAGGTGCAGACGTTCGTCGCTGCCGAGCCACGCGGCCAGCTCTTCGACGAGGGCGAGAGCGCGATTCGACCGCGAGGTCACGACGACCAGCGGCGCGTCGGCCTGCCTGCCGGTAGGCATGGTGCGCTGCGCCAGGAGGGCGATGAGCGCGGCCTTGGCGCCGTCGGGCACGCCGACAATGAGGGGGCCGGACGGCGCGCGCCTGCCTGGGAGCAGCCGCGACATGCGCTCGCCGTCGAGCGCCTCTTCGATTAAGGGCAGGAGGCCACTCAGGTTCATAACACAACACCGAAAAGGGCTGG
>JALHUB010000294.1 GCA_022865685.1 Dehalococcoidia bacterium
GGTGTCCTGATCTCCGCCGCCGTCGCGTCGTCGCCGTCGCCGCTGAAGCCGCAGGTGCCCGAGCCGGCAACCGTGCTGATGTCGTCCGTGCCCATGTCAACGCGCCTCACGTTGCAGTCGAGCTGGGTAGCAGGATCGCCCACGACGAAGCGGAATTCGGATATGTAGAGATCGCCCGCCGCGTCCATGGCGAGTCCGTGGGGGTTCGCCAGGCCGGCCGACAGGGCAGGGCCACCGTCACCGGACGAGGTGCAGGCGCCGTTGCCCACTACCGTCTCGATGGTGCCCGTCCCTGACTCTACGACTCGAACACGGCAGTTGCCCAGCTCAGCAATGTAGACATCGCCGCCGTCGTCCACGGCGACAGCGACGGGGTGGCTCAGCCGGGCGGCGGTGGCAGGGCCGCCGTCGCCGGAGAAGGCGCCGCACGTGAAGCCCGTGGCCCCCGAACCGGCGATGGTACTGATTGTGCCGCCGGCGTCAACCTTGCGCACGCGGCAGTTGAAGATGTCGGCGATGTACAGGTTCCCGCTCGCGTCGAGGGCGATATCGGACCAGACGAACATTGTGGGAACCATCGCCACATCGGAAAGCATGAGTTGCGCGGAGGTGGCGGGCCCGCCATCGCCGGTGAGGCCGCAGGTGCCGTTCCCGGCGACAGTCGTGATGGTATTGCTTCCAAAGTCCACCTTCCGTATCCGGCAGTTCGCGGTGTCGGTGATGAAGAGGTCGCCGTGCCGGTCGAGCGCCAGTCCCGCCGGCGCGTTGAGCTGGGCGCTGGCGGGCGGCCCGCCATCGCCGGAGAAACCACACACGCCCGTACCGGCCACAGCGGATATCGCGCCCGTGCCGGCGTCTACTTTCCGCACGCGACAGGGGCTCCGCTCACTAAAGTAGAGGTTCCCGTCCTCGTCATAGACGACGCCCACAGGGAATGAGAGCGCCAGCGCAGCGGTGTCAATGACGCCGGCGGCCGTTTCCGAAGACAGCTCGAAGTGCTGGATCTCCCAGAAGCTAGAAAGGTTAGCCAGGGTCGCGCCGGGGTTGTCGTTGTACTGGATGGATCGGGTAGTCGTGAGCGACTCGTAGCCCGGCGCGCTCAGATGAAAGGTCGCAGAGCCGACGGCCGGTACCGGCCCCGTCGCCACGTCGAAAGCGTACAAGCCGTTGGCGTTGGTCGTTGTCGAGTCCGTATTACCGTTGGCATCGGTGCAGCTGACGGTTACGCCCGCCAGGCCGTCGCCGGTGTCGGCGTCTCTGACGAAGCCCCATAGGCAACCGGAAGCCAGGAATGCCGTGGTGATCGTGAGAAGCGCCGTGAGAGGGTATAGGAGTCGCCGCTTGGTTATTGCAGACATCGTTCACCTCCTTGTGTGTGCGCTCGCTCCTTGTTTGTGCGCTCAATCCCTGCTTGGCCCTGCCGCGGTGGCAGGGGACCGCCCGCATGAGGGGCCCGATCTTCAATATTGTCAGCAACTCCGGGAAGGAGCCAGCTAGTAAATGCCCGATATTCGCCCTCGACCGGCCCGATTATACAATCTTCATCGCGCCGACTGTGCGCTTTTCTCGTTCGATGCGGGTCATGGCGTCGCTTCCAAATTACAGCGCACGGCGGGCGCGCGGCCTTCAAGGCCGGCTGTGGTCGGCTCGAAGCTCGTGGGTGTGCTGCTCACAGGATCAGACCGCACCCCGGCCTGAAGGTCTTACACTGAGTAGCTCTCCCGTGGTGATGCGCCAGCGTTCACGCTGGCGTATGGACAAACCCGCCACCCCAGCCTGAAGGCTGGGGCATGAGAAAACGAATCTGGGTGGCCTGACATCCTGCGCGGTGGCTGGTCGGGTGCAGATTCGACGCCCTGTGCGCGTGGGCGGCGTCGGCGTTGTCGCCGCAACATGGGCGTTGTTCCCGCCTGCGGCGGGCAGGCTCTCCCACCCTAGAGAAGTCAATAGGATTCAGGGGGACACCCCCTGAAACCCCCGGCAGAGGGGGATTCCCCCTCCTCCTTCGGCGGACAGGTCTGCGCACTCCCCTTTCTTGTGGTGGACGTTGTCGCGCTTGCTGAAATCAGGAAGCGAACATGTTGGGAGGCAGGGGAGAGCCAGGTGGCACCAGTGTATCTGAACGAGTACAAGTTCTAAACTCGCCTCCCGCCGGGAGGGAGCGCGCCCATCGGGGCATTCTGATATGTCGCAGACGCCCGCCTATACTTGACAGCCGCCAGCCGCTCCATATATTCTGGCGCTGGCGGGGTTGAGGTGAAGGAATGCTGACACGCTTGCTGACAGCCATTCGGGGTGGGTCGCGCCGGCTGTACCTGCTGCTGGCGCTCGCGGCCTCTCTAGCTCTACTCTCCACCGGCTGCTACAACATCGGCGTCGAGAACTCCTGGATGCGGGTGCAGAACACGGGCACCGCAGCCGCCACCGTGGAGGTCCAGTACTACGACGCGGAGGGCAGGATGGTCGCCAGCGAGCGCAGCCTGCCCATACAGCCGGGAGTAGGCTGGACATTCGTCCAGAAGAACAACCCGGCGCTGCCCCAGGGCTTTCTGGGCTCCGGCGTCATCATCGCCGACCAGCCGATCGCTGTCCTCATGGCCAAGGACGTCGACAAGGGCGGCGGCTTCTACGCGGCCGCGGGCGAGACCGTGGCCCTCAACGCGGGCTCCGAGAAGCTCTTCCTCCCCGTTGTGATGAACCGCGACGGCTTCGCCCAGGACTGGAACGCCCGCTTTATCATCCAGAACCTGGGTGACCAGACGGCCTGCGCCACCTTGGTCTACACGAGCAACCAGACCGACTCCGAGGTGCATTGGGACCCGTACGACCCGACGCTGAAGAATCCTACCCGCATGTCGGGCTGCCCGAAGGGCGGCATGCCCATCCCGGCCAACGGCTCCATCACACGGAGCTGGTTCACGATGGGTGTCGGGCCCAACTTCTCGGGCTCGGTCCGCGTTGATTTGCACCCCAACGCCCAGAATGTGCCAGCGTCGCAGCAATACATCGTGGCGACGGCGGACGTCTGGAACTCCAGCTCCATGCGATTCGCGTCTTACCGGGGGCTGAGCATCGCCGATATGGGGACGTCCCTCATCATCCCCCTGACGGAGCGGGAAGCAAGCGGCGAGTGGAGCACGGACTTCGAGATCATGAACAGCGATCCGACCAAGCCGGCGACGGTGACGCTTCAGTTCGACGGCTGGGACGGCAGCGTGAACCCGCCGCAGTTCATATCCAAGCAGAGCACTGTCACGGTCACGGCCTCGCGCGGGTGCTACCAGAACAGCGACTTGTTTAACTGCCTCAATCCGGGCGACACTCTGCCCCACAACTTCTTCGACGGCATCGTCCGCGTGAACTCATCGCAGCCGATCGGCATAGTGGTGGCCAGGAGCTCCAACAGGATTGATACCTACGTCGACTACCGTGCCGTCAGGACAGACAGCGCCAGCCGCAAGGTGTATCTGCCTCTGGTGAACAAGGGCTCGCTCAGCGGCTGGAACCGCAACGGCCTGACCTCCTGGATCCGCGTGATCGTGCCCGACGGCGGGGCGGCGAACCTGACGGTCCGCTACTTCGGCCCCGGCCTGCCGGGCGGCCTGGCCGCGTACAC
>JALHUB010000295.1 GCA_022865685.1 Dehalococcoidia bacterium
AATCGATCGACACAAGGAGGGAAGATGAAGCCGGAGGAGATAAAGACGATAGGCATCATGGGCGGCGGCGTGATGGGCGGCGGCATCGCGCAGGTGCTGGCGGTCGGCGCCTACCATCCGATAGTGCGCGACCTCACGCAGGACTTGCTCGACAAGACGCGCGCGACCATCGTCGACGGCCGGTTCGGGCTGAAAGCAGGCGTCCAGCGGGGCAAGCTCAGCGAGGCGGAGATGGAGGCGGCGCTGTCGCGGATCGACTTCACCACTGACATGGCGGACCTCCGCGACGTCGACCTGCTGATCGAGGCGATACCGGAGGACCTGGAGCTGAAGCGCAAGGTCTTCGCCGAGCTGGACAACCTCATCCGGCCGGAGGCGATATTCGCGACGAACACGTCGGGGTTCGCCATCGCCGACCTCAACCAGGCGATCTCCCGCAAGGACCGCTTCGGCGGCATGCACTGGTTCAGCCCCGTGCCGGCCATGAAGCTGGTGGAGGTCATCTACTCTCCCGAGACGTCGGAGGAGACCGTCGCCTGCATCGAGGCTGCCGGCACGAAGGCCGGCAAGGTAACGATCCGCGTCAAGGATGCGCCCGGCAAGTACGGTTTCATCGCCAACCGCGTCTATTACGCCGCCGTTGCGGAGGCACACAAGATTCTCGAAGAAGGCATCGCCAGCGCGGACGACATCAACAAGGCGATGGTGTACGGCTTCAACTGGCCGGTCGGGCCGCTAGCGATGAGCGCCGGCGCGCGCAGCGGTTGGGGATAAGCCACATCGCTTGTGGAGCGCTCTCGCGCTATCATTAGATTGAGAGAGTCGGTCAGAGGGATTGTTATGTCGAGTAGTGAGTCGCTGGACCGCGGACTGAACGACGCCGCGCGCATCATCTCCTTCTCCAACTACGTCGTCGCGCTCGTCGGCGCGGGCATCTCCGTGGAGAGCGGCATACCGCCGTTTCGCGGCCCCGGCGGCATCTGGACGAAGATCGGCGAGCCGGTCGCCAACGGCTACCAGCGCTTCATGGACGACCCCGCGGCCTGGTGGGCCGAGCGCCTCTCCGACCGCGACGAGCTGTCGGAGTTCATGAAGGCGCTCGACGAGGCGAAGCCGAACGCGGCGCATCACGCCATGGCGGAGATGGAGCGGGCGGGCTTCCTCCAGCACATCATCACTCAGAACATCGACAATCTCCACCAGGAGGCGGGAAGCCAGGCGATAACGGAGATCCACGGCAACCGGCTGAAGCTGCGTTGCATCGAGTGCGACGCCCGCTATCCGCTGAAGGGCTTTGCGCTGGACGAGGTGCCGCCGCGCTGCCCTCACTGCACCGGCATCGTGAAGACCGACACCGTCATGTTCGGCGAGCCGATTCCCGCCGACGCGCTCCAGTCCTGTCGCTATCACACGCAACTCTGCGACTGCATGCTGCTCGTCGGCACGTCGGCGCAGGTCTATCCGGCGGCGGAGTTCCCGATAATCGCCGCCCGCGCCGGCGCCGCCTTGATCGAGGTCAATCCGATGGAGACGCCGCTCTCCGGCTTCTGCCAGGCCGTGCTGCGCGCCCCCGCCGGCGAAGCGCTGCCGGCGCTCGTCGACCGACTGCGCGGGACGGGCACGGCTCCATCGTAGGCACCCGAAGGAGGAAGCGATGCCCGAAGACCGCGGCCAGACCGTCACCCTTGCGGTAGCAGCGATGAACGCCGTCCATGACACGGCCAAGAACCTGGCGAAATATGCCTCGTTCATCGACGAGGCGGCGGCCCAGCAGGCGCGACTCCTCGTGTTGCCGGAGCAGAGCCTCCAGGGCTACCTCTACCACTTGAACCACGAGATCTCGCCGGACGAGGCGAACTACCTCTACGAGACGGCCGAGCCGATTCCCGGCCCATCGACGGAGCGGGTGGCAAAGCTGGCGCGCAAGGCGAAGATGTACGTCATCTTCGGCATGACGGAGCGCGTCGGCGTGTCCAGCAGCGGCATCCTCTACAACTCCGCCGTGCTCGTTGGGCCACGCGGCGTCGCCGGCGTCTATCGCAAGGTGCACGCGCCCGGCGACGAGTACCACATATTCCGGCAGGGCCGCGACTGGCCGGTGTTCGAGACGGATATCGCTCGCATCGGCATCCATATCTGCTACGACATGCGCTTCCCAGAGGCAGCGCGGGAGATGGCGCTCAAGGGTGCGGAAATCCTCGTCCTGCCGACGGCGTGGCCGCAGCATAACGGCTTCGCCTACGACATCCTCGACCGGGCGCGCGCCGCCGAGAACGAGTGCTGGTTCCTATCGTCAAACCAGGTCGGCACCTGCGACCAGGGGCGGCTCACCTACTACGGCCACAGCCGCATCATCGGGCCGTTCGGTAACGTTCTGGCCGATACGGGCGACGACGAGGGCGTCGTGACGGCGACGGTGCCGGCCGATTCGCTGCGACGCCGGCAGTGGGGGTCGATGAACGTCTTCCACGACCGCCGGCCGGACACCTATCACAACCTGGCGAGCGAGGAGATCTACACCACGTACGGCATCCAGAGCGACTCGCGGGGCCGCAAGACGGCTCCCGAAGCGAAGCACCCGCGCCGGCGTGGAGCGGGACGCTGATGCCCGACCTTCTGAAGGCGGCCATCCTCGGCATCGTCCAGGGGCTGACGGAGTTCCTGCCGGTCTCGTCGACCGGCCACCTCGTCCTCCTGGAGAAGGCGTTCGGGCTTTCGCAGGACCGGCTGGGGCTTCCCTTCGACGCTGCGCTGCACCTGGGCACGCTCATCGCCATCCTCGCGTTCTTCTGGGCGACCATCCTCCGAATGGTGGGCGCCTGGCTGGCGAGCATCCGCGAGCGACGCTGGGACCTCACCACGGACTCGCGCCTCGCCTGGCTGATTGCCATCGGCACGGTCCCGGCAGGCGTGATCGGCTTCTTCTTCGAGAGCACGATCGAGGAGAAACTGCGGCAGCCACTGACGGTCGCGGCCATGCTCGTAGTCTTTGGCGGCGTCCTGGTGCTGGCGGAGCTGTTAGGAAGCAGGAAGCTGCGCGCGACGCAACTGGGCGCGGGGAGCGCGCTCTTCGTAGGGCTGGCGCAGGCGATAGCGCTCATCCCCGGCGTGTCGCGCTCGGGGATAACGATGTCGGCGGGGATGTTCGCGAAGCTTGAGCGCGAGCAGGCGGCGGTGTTCGCCTTCCTGCTATCGGCGCCCATCGTGGCCGGCGCGGGACTCAAGGGCCTCTACGACGCTCTCAAGAATGCGCACGACGGTCTCCTTGGACGCGAGGACTTCGCGTTCTTTTTCGTCGGCTTCGCTCTCGCGGCGATCACGGGCTACTTCACCATCGGCGTGCTGCTGCGCTTCCTGCGACAGCACAGCTTCTACCCGTTCGTAGCCTACCGGCTGGGGCTGGCGATCGTGGTTGTCGCTGTAGTGCTCGCGACGCTGTAGCCAGCAAGCTTGCGGGATGATGACTTGCCACTGCGCCACTCTCTCGAATAGTGCACAGCAGCTTAGAGGAATTCTGACCCTGTGTTCCTCCCAGAGACGGAACCGAACCCGTGAGACGAGAACACACATTAAGCGTGCATGGTGTGCGACGTCCCCTTCGCGGCATCTGCGCCCTGCAAACACGCAAGTCGTTCTGGGAACACACGGGGTGTTGGCTCAGATCGAGACTGCCTGGGGCCACGGCTCCCGGCGTGCCTGAGTCCACACCGTGTTCACGTAGTTCAGCGCGAAGTGATTCTGGGCAAGATGAGGCCAGAACGCACCCGGCTCAGTCAGCTCAACGTACCCGCGCTGGCGACGAACCGCCAACCCGGCCTGCTCCACGGCTCTAAGCCACCAGCGGGCCTTGGGTGCATCCTGCCCCAGCACTTCGTCGAGGTCATCCAGCGGAATGCGTGTGTCGTATAGGCGCCAGTACAGCCACCACCAGCCAGACATCTGACCAGCGAACGCCATGCGCAGGGCGACCGCCGTCCGTCCCGCACGCTCTGCGTCGATCCAACTGTTGAAATCGAACGTATTGAGCACGAACCCATCAGGAAGGTGTGATCCAGCCCCAGGTCCGATTCCGATATAGCCGTCCCTGGTAACCGACGAGTAGCGCGGAACGGCGCCCTGCTTGAAGCCCCACACCGACACTCGTTCGAAACCCTGTTGCGCGCACCACCTGCTGATGTCCCGGTAGTGCGCCCGACGCGTGCGCAGATCTGGCATGCCCACTGCCGACAAACGCCGGTACTTGCCGACCGAGCTGTATGGGAACGTGAAGAGAGGGTAGGTCGTGAGTTGGCTCGCGCCAAGCTGTGTGGCGCGAGCCAGATCTGCGGTTACGTCACCGACCGTCTGCCCAGGCAGAGCGAACATAAGATCCACGTTGATGGAGGCGAAGCCGCTTTCTGCGAGCAAAGCAAGGGCGCGCTCCGCCACGTGCGGTAGGTAGCCGCGTCCGAGCATGGCGAGATGCCTGGGATGGAAGGATTGCACGCCGAGCGATACGAGCGCAACGTCTGCATCGTGTAGCTGCTTTACTGTCTCGTTGTCCACGTCAGCGGGGTTTGTCTCGATGCAGACATCCCCCGTCACCCGGAAGCGTTCGCGCACGCGCCTCAGTACGCTGGTGACGCTGTCCAGTGCAAGGGTTGGCGTGCCACCGCCGATGTAGACGCTCGTGATCTCGGCCGGCCCGATCGCATCGGCCCACCAGTCGACTTCGGCGATCGCCGCCCGGGTGTAGGGTTCCACGAGCGCTATATTGAAAGGGATTTTGGTGTAGGGACAATAGGGACAGAAGTTGCGACAGAATGGCACGTGCAGATACAGCGAGGTGCGTTCGAGGCGCGGTGGCATCCAACCCTGGGGGGGTTGCTCGAAGACCCAGCGCTGGTCGGCTCCCACAAGGTAGCGGCGGACGGCGCGGGTTGCCAAGCGTGCCAGCAGGTTGTCCAGACGGTTCACCAGTATCTCAGCATGCCCAACAGCGCACTTGGGCGCAGGCGTTGAAACTCCGTGAGTTCCGTGCAGGCAGCATAGCCACAGTCCGCGCAGATCTCATCGGAGGCGCGACAGCATACGTACTCCCCGTCGATATCCATCACATAAGCCACGGGCAGGCGCCTCGGCCAATTGCCGGACCTGAGGGCGAGCAGGCCAGCCCGTGAGTTGATGACCGGCAGGCCGGCCTTGATGCAGCCGAGAAGCCGGTCGATGATTGGCACACGTTCCTCGGAGTTCAGGAACAACTCATCGCGCCCGTAGTAGGGCGTGTGAAAGTAGAACATGACACCCATCACCGGGAAAGCGGTTGCATGCACCCAGCGCAGGAACGGCTCGATGCCGTCCGCGGTGTTTCTGTCGATCACGTAGATCACGGCGACCTTCGGGTGCCGACCCTGGCGGACTGCGCCTTCGACTTGGGCGAACGCGTTCCCTCGCCGCCTCTCGAACGTGCCGGGCAGCCCGTCCATACTGACCCACGCGAGGTCAGCCGAGGTATCGAGCCCAAGCGTGCCGTTGGTATAGACATGCACATGGAAGAAGCCAATCCGCTTCGCCTCGACGATGGCGTCCTCGAGCGTGCGCTCTCCATCGCACCACAGCATCGGTTCTCCGCCGCTAAAGTACAGCTCGCGGAATCCGCGGTGCCACGCGTTCCGCAGCGAGTCGACCAACCGCTCCCAGGTCATATCGGGACGGCCGGTGTTAGCGACATGGCAGCCCTTGCATGCAAGGTTGCAGCTATCAGTCAAAGCGATGCCGTAGATCAACGGTTCCGGATGCCGCAGAACAAGGAAACGCCATGTGTACGGAATGTAGAAACGGAGCCTATCCCACAGGATTCTTCCAAGACCCTTGGATTCGCCGCACCTTCGGTCTGGCTGCATCCGACCTGCCCCCGAAAACGAGCCCACCTTCTATATCACTCCTATGCTCACCTCTTGCTTTGACGGAGCCATGCTTCCTGACCGTGGCTGCACTATCTCCGGCGCCGGCGGCCCGTACCCCGACGAGCTGTGGGGACGGACTGCCGATGATGGTGATTAGCCTGCAGAGCCGTCCATTCCGGGTGTGGGGCCCCAATATCCCATTGTATCTGAAGAGTACCACAACGCTCTGCGTGATAGGCAAAATGCAGCAGGGTCTAATGTCGCCCGGGAGGTGCCACACCATCCGGACATCGTGTCCCGGTTCTTGCACGGGGCGCAACGACGCCGCTGCCCGATTATCGTCGCTAGGTTGTAGGACTAAGAACGGTCCACGTCGCTCAGTCCTTGATCCCTGCCAGGTACTTGACCAGCGCCTTCTTCGCCTCGATGTCGTAGCTGCCGAGAATCGCGATCTCCTCCATCACCGGCGAGCCGCCGCCGTGTATGCCGGCAATCTGCGAGATGCCTGACATGCTCGAGCAGACCATGTCGCCGAGCGTGCGGAAGAGGCGGTGCTGGTTCTCCGCCGAAACGTTCGGGTTTCGCATGATGTACTTGCTGAGCAGGGGGCCGGTGACCTCGTTGTAGAAGTCGCCCTCGGTCGGCAGCGTGGCGATGAGACCGCCGCCCACGTCCGCCACCGTCTCGTGCTCATGATAGATGTTGAGCCCGGCATGGCGTCGCCCGACGTTGCAGTAGATGACGTCCGGCACGTAAGTCCCCGACGGCGCTTTCTGTCCGGTCACGCCGGCGGCAATGCCCGCCGCGTAGACCAGCTCCGCCACCGAGATGAGC
Organism: Dehalococcoidia bacterium; assembly: GCA_022865685.1. Taxonomy (GTDB): domain Bacteria; phylum Chloroflexota; class Dehalococcoidia; order DSTF01; family JALHUB01; genus JALHUB01. Next base: position 6,720 of record JALHUB010000295.1, read on the forward strand.
TCCGCGAGCTTGCCCTTGACGTGCTGAGCGTTCGGCACGCCGTTATACTCCGCGGCCAGCGCCGTCGCGCCCATCATGATGTCGGTGACGGCCGGCTTGCAGCCCGTGTAGCTGTGGCGATGGTAGAGCGCGAATAGGAGCGCAAGCTGCCCGCCGAACTCGTGCTCGCCGCAGAGGAAGACGCGCTCCCAGGGCACGAAGACGTCGTCGAAGATGGTGAGCGATTCGACGTCGCCGTAGTGCGAGCCTGGGGAGTCGAGCCGCTTACGAGCGCGCGGCGCGGCGGCGCGACATGACAGGTGGACGCCCTCCCAGTCGCTCGGGATCGCGAAGGCGACGGCCCAGTCGCCCTCCTCGGGCGTCAGGAACCGCGTTGGAATGGCGACGATCTCGTCGACGTAGGGCGCGTTGGTATTGTGGGCCTTGGCGCCGCGCACGATAATCCCGTCCGACTTCTTTTCGACGACGCGCAGGTACAGGTCGGGGTCGGCTTGCTGGTGCGGACGCTTGCTCCTATCGCCCTTGACGTCGGTCTGGGCGCAGTTTCCGGCCAGGTCGTTCTTCTGGAAATTCGCCAGCCACTTGAGGAAGCGCTTGTTGTACTCCGTGCCGTACTTCTGGTCGGCCTCGTACGTCACGACGGACAGCGCGTTGGTAGCGTCGATGCCCATGCAGCGCTGGACGCAGCCGCCGAGCTTCTGGCAGTAGAGCCGCGTCATCTTCTGCTTGTTCAGCAGGTCCTCGACGCTCTGGTGGATGTGGGTAAAGCGGTTGATCTTCTCGCCCGTCAGATGGGACGTGGCCGTCATGACGCCTTCGTACTCGGGCTCGTGCGCCACGTCGAAGGTCTGTGACATGACGTTGATGCCCTGCTCCAGCCGCGGGTCGTCCCTTCCCACGAGCTCGCCGTCGATGTAGACGTTCGGGCGCATCTTCATTATGCGCTGCCGGTACTCGGCCGAATTCACCATTGCCATCGTTGTTCTCTCCTATCACGAACGGCCTAGTGGCTCTCAAACAGGATATGTCAACTCTAGTACGGTGGGCGGACAGGGATCAACCGGCGGCGGCCATAGGCCTCACGGCCGGCTCCTGTTGCGGCTCACGGCGACACTGTGCAATCATGCCCGCATCACGGCCGGCGATAACCCGAAGCAGAAGGAGCATGGAATGGGTGCCTACCTGGACCTCAACCCCGAGTTGACTCCCACGCAGCAATCCCTGAAAGAAGAGATGCACCGCTTCGCCGCCGAGGTGGCGCGCCCCGCCAGCGTGGAGCTCGACAAGCTCGCAGACCCCGAGGACGTTATCAAGGAGGGCTCCGTCTTCTGGGACGTGTTCCGAAAGTTCTACGAGCTCGGACATCACGTGTCAGCCCTGCCCGAGGAGGTAGGCGGCGCCAACATCCGCGGCCTCGACGGTCATATCCTGGCGGAGGAGATTGGCTGGGGCTCTTCTGATTTCGGCGTTGGGCTCGGAGTGTCGGCCATGCCGTTCATGATGGGGCTCGTCGCGGCGACTATGACCGGAAACCAGCGCCTGATCGACGACCTGGTGACGCCTTTCGTCCAGGACAGGGAGGCAAAGCTCATAGGATGCTGGGCGATTACGGAGCCCGGTCACGGCTCGGACTGCCTGGCCTTCGGCACCGGCGAATACACGGACGAACGGACTTCTTTCGACACCTACGGCCGCCACGACGGAGACGACTGGCTGATCAACGGCGCCAAGGCGGCATGGGTATCGAACGGCACGATTGCCACACACGCGATGGTCCATTTCGCCATCGACCGCTCCAAGGGGATGCCCGGCAGCGGGATCGCCGTCATCCCTCTGGGCCTGCCCGGCGTCTCGCGCGGGAAGCCGTTGAACAAGATCGGTCAGCGGGCTCTCAACCAGGGCGAGATCTTCTTCGACGACGTGCGCATACCCAAGGAGTACGTCTTCGTCGAGCAGGACATGTACATCCTGGCGGCCGACCTCATACTGTCGACGGCCAACGGCGGCATGGGGTCCCTCTTTACCGGCGTTGCTCGCGCCGCCTTCGAGGAGGCGATGGCCTACTGCAAACAGCGCGTGCAGGGCGGCAAGCTGCTCAGCGAACATCAACTGGTGCAGCGCAAGCTGTTCGACATGTTCATCAAGGTGGAGTCGGCGCGGCAGTTGTCGCGGGCGGTAGCCGTCTACAACTCGGCGGCCATGCTGCCGGTGTCGAGGCTGGGCATCGGCTCCAAGGTGTACTGCACGCAGGTCGCCTTCGAGGTCGCGAGCGACGCCGTGCAGCTCTTCGGCGGGATGGGCCTCTCCAAGGAGTGCCTCGTCGAGAAGCTGTTCCGCGATGCCCGCGCCGCGCTCATCGAAGACGGCTCCAACGACATGCTGGCTCTGGCGGGCGCCGTCCAGCTCATCGGGAGCTACGTCTAGCGGCAGGCTAAAAGAGGTCCGGCAGCAAATCGAGCAGCGCGAGAGGCGCCGACTTCTTCTCCTCCGTCAGGTCGGCGAAGGCCGTCACCTGGATGTCGCCGTCAATCTCCCCGACGACGTGACCCGTCTTGCCTTCTGCCAGCGCCTTCACCGCACAGATACCCAGTCGCGACGCCAGTAGCCGGTCGCGGGCCGAGGGCACGCCGCCACGCTGAATATGCCCCAGGACCGTGACCCGGCATTCGAGCTTGATCTGCGGACGAATGCGGTCGGCGAGGGCGAAGGCGCCGCCTGCTGCCCGCCCTTCGGCGACGACGACGATGAGGCTGCGCGACCGACGCAGGATGGCTCGGTTGAGCACTTCGGCGAGCTCGTCGATATCCATCGGCAGCTCCGGCACAAGTATGGCGTCGGCGCCGGAGGATAGACCGGCATGCAAGGCCAGGGCACCGCTTTCCCTGCCCATCACCTCGACAAAGAAGACCTTCTCCATCGCCTCCGCCGTGTCCCTGAGTTTGTCGATGGCCTCGACCGCCGTGTTCACCGCCGTATCGAAGCCGATGCTCCAATCGGTGCCCGGGACGTCGTTGTCGATTGTCCCCGGAACAAGCATGACCGCGATGCCGTGCTCCTCGTGCAGCGCCCTCGCGCCGCAGAGCGTGCCGTCGCCGCCGATGGCGACAAGGCCGTCGATGTTGAAGGAGCGGAGCGCCGCCGCGCCCTGCGCGCGCCCTTCCGGCGAGAAGAAATCGTCGCAGCGGAGCGACCCGAGGAAGACGCCGCCGTGCTGGATGATATTGCTGACGTCGTGCCGGTGGAGGGAGACGAACTGATTGTGCAGTAACCCTTCGTAGCCGTCCTTGACGCCGAAGGTATCCAGCCCCCGATGGGAGCCGGCGCGTACGACGGCCCGCACGCAGGCGTTCATGCCCGGCGCATCCCCGCCGCTTGCCAGGATGGCTATGCGTTTCATGGGTGTCGACTCAAGCCGATCCTTCCGCTCGAGACGTAACAGCGCCTACAGTTCCGTGAGCAGACGCAGCCAGTCGGCGACGAGTCGCGGCGTCAGGAAGCGTTCCCGCACGCGTTCCTTGCCCCGCAGACCTATTTCCTTCGCCTCCTCGGGGTTGTTGAGCAGGTAGAGAGCGCGGTCGGCGCACTGCTCCGTGCTATCGACGAGAAAGCCGCCGATGCCGTCCTCCATCTGGAGCGGGATTCCGCCGGCGCGATTGGCGACGACCGCCGTCCCCTTCCACAGGCTCTCCGAGATGATCAGTCCGAAGCCTTCGCGGATCGATTTCTGAATGATTACGTTGGACTTTCGCTGGAAGGCGTTGATCTCCATGTTGCTGACGCCGACCAGGTTCGTGCGCACGTGGACGTCGCTGTCGTCCTTCGTCTCGGCGACCACCTGGTTATAGATTCCCCATCCTTCGGGGTCGTCCAGTGCCATCGAGCCGAGCAAGGCAAGCTGGAGGCCGGGCACCTTTTCGCGGACCATCCGGTAGACGTCGATCACGCCGAAGGGGTCCTTCCAGGGGTCGAAACGCGATACCTGGGTCATCAGCGGCTGGTCAGGGTTGACGCCCAGCCAAACGAGCATCTCGCGACAGAGGTCATCCGGGAGGTCGACGTTCTTCGGGCTCAGGGGGTCGATTGCCGGCGGGATGATGTACAGCTTCTTGTGCTCCAGGCCCGGCGGCACGAAGCGCTGCATGGTGAAGACCAGCGCATCGTATTCGACAAAGTAGCGGGAGATGAAGGCGAGCACCTCTTCGTTGGGGCTGGAGGTATCGATGTGGCAGCGCCACACCCACTTGGCGCCGTTAGCGCCCTTGAAGTGTCGAATAGCCAGCGGCTGCGGGTCGTGGATGACGACGAAGTCGTACTCTTCGTCGAGGAGGTCGGCGTTGAGCTTGTTGTACATCAGGTAGGTCTCGCCCGCCAGACGCGTTAGCTCCTCGGGCGCGCCCTGGAGCGCGTTGTGGAACGACTTGGTGATGGCGAAGAACTGCGGGTCGCCGTAGATGCACTTCCAGTCGGCCTTGATGCCGAGGCCGCGGTAGATGGGTATTACCGCCCGCAGTAGCTCCGACACGCCGCCGCCATAGGGCGTGGCGTTGACGTGAAGGAGTCGCGCACCCTTCAACTGGGCGGCGTGCGCCCTGATCTCCCTTATCATTTCGGGCGCGGTATATGGCTCGTAGCTCTTGAAGTCGACTTCGCCAACGTCTACGCGGTCAAGCATTCCGCTAATCCTCCCTGATCGACGTGCGGGTCTCCCGGCAGGAGTAATGGTACCTCCTGCCTCTTATATGTTTACGGCAGGCGCAGTGTCAAGCTGAATCGCTGCCGCCGGCGCCGAACCGGGTCGGCGTGGGATATAATCCTTAAGTAGACAGCGAAAGGCAAGGAGAAGCCATGCAGCCACGCATTCGAGATCTGAGGCGCTACGAGGCAGACGTCGTCCTCAAGGACGGCTCTAAAGTCCATCTTCGGCCAATCCGTGCCGACGATACCGACGCCTGGCTGTTTCTCTTCAGCCGCCTAAGCCCGCGTACCATCTATCTGCGCTTCCACCACGTCATCGCCGAGGTCACGAAGGCGGAGGCGGAGACCTACACCAACATCGACTACGAGAACAACTTCGCGCTCGTCGCCATCCTGGGCGAGCCGCCGGACCAGCGCATCATCGCCATCGGCCGCTTCGCGCGGCTGGCGAACCCAGAGCGCGCCGAGGTGGCGTTCCTCGTCGAGGACAGCCACCAGGGGCGCGGCATATCAACGCACCTCCTCGAACACCTGGCGATTGCCGCCCGCGAGAAGGGGATCCGCGTCTTCGAGGCGGAGGTGCTGGCCGAGAACCGCGAGATGAGGGAGGTGTTCCACGACTTCGGCTTCATCGTCGACGCGAAGTACGCCGAAGGCACGTTCCACGTCGTCTTCCCTATCGAGCACACGGAGGTGGTGGAAGAGAAGACGGCGCAACGAGAGCTGGTCGCGACGACGGTCTCTGTCCGCGTCTTCTTCCATCCCGAGCGTATCGCCGTCGTCGGCGCGTCGCGGCACCGCGGGACGATAGGCGCGGAGCTGTTCAACAACATCCTCAGCACCGGCTTCAAGGGGGTAGCATATCCCGTGAACCCGACGACGAATGCCGTCGGGGCCGTGCGCGCCTACGCGTCGATCCTCGACATCCCCGACGAAATCGATCTGGCGATAATCATCGTGCCGGCGGAGCAGGTGCTGGACGTCGTCGACCAGTGCGGACGCAAGGGAGTGAGAGGCATCGTCGTCATATCCGCCGGCTTCAAGGAGACGGGCCCTGAGGGGGCGGAGCGCGAGGCCGCGATCCTGACGAAGGTGCGCAACTACGGCATGCGCATGCTGGGACCGAACTGCATGGGCGTCATCAATACCGACCCGGAGGTGGGCCTCAACGCCACGTTCTCGCCGGTCTTCCCGCCCCGCGGTAACGTCGCGCTACTCTCGCAGAGCGGCGCCCTCGGGCTGGCGCTGCTCGACTACGCGCGCGACTTGAACCTCGGACTGTCGACGTTCGTCAGCGTCGGCAACAAGGCGGACGTTTCCGGCAACGACCTCATCCAGTACTGGGAGCAAGACCCGGACACCGACGTCATCCTGCTCTATCTGGAGTCGTTCGGGAACCCGCGCAAGTTCGCACGACTCGCCCGTCGCGTCTCGGGGACGAAGCCCGTGCTGGCTCTCAAGAGCGGTCGGAGCGCCGCCGGCTCGCGTGCGGCCACGTCTCACACCGGCGCTCTGGCCAGCCTCGACGTGGCGGCGGAGGCGCTGTTCCGGCAGGCGGGCGTTATCCGCATGGACACGCTGGAGCAGCTCTTCGACGTGGCGAACCTGCTGGCGCATCAGCCCCTGCCGCAGGGCCGGAACGTCGCCATCCTCACCAACTCCGGCGGCCCGGCCATCCTCGCCGCCGACGCCTGCGAGGCGTACGGGCTGCACGTGCCGGCACTGCGCGAGGAGGTCAAGGCCGCGCTTCGGGGGTTTCTGCCCGCCGCCGCCGGACTGGCGAATCCCATCGACCTCATCGCGTCGGCGACGCCGGAGGATTTCAGCCGGGCGCTGCGCATTCTCCTGGAGCAGGACGACGTCGACGCCGTCATCGTGATCTACATCGCCCCGATCGTGAGCATGCCGCAGGAAGTCGCACGAGAAGTCCACCAGGTCGCTCTGGACTTCAAGGACAGGAAGTCCGTCCTGGCCTGCTTCATGAGCTCCGGCGGCCCGCCGCGAGAGCTGGCCACGAACGGCTACGTCATTCCATCGCTAGCGTTCCCCGAGGCGACGGCGATAGCGCTGTCCCGCGCCTGCGACTACGCCGACTGGCGCCGACGGCCGAAGGGCGCCGTCCCCAAGATTCCAGGCCTGCAGCCGGAAAAGGGGCAGGCCATTGTGCAGCGCACGCTTGCGGGCGACAAGGCGACAAGGACGTGGTTGCCGACTGAAGCCTGCGCCGAACTTCTCGACGCCTACGGCATCCGGAGCGCCGGCGTGCGTCTCGTCGGTACAGGCGACGAGGCGGCGGCAGCGGCGAAGGCGTTCGGTTTTCCCGTGGCGCTCAAGCTCGCGTCTTCGACGATCGTTCATAAGACGGACGTCGGCGGGGTCATTCTCGGCCTGCAATCGGAGGAGGCGGTCCGCGAGGCCTTCGAAACGATCCGCCAGCGTCTGCGCGCGGCCGGTCGCCTGGATGAGCTGGAGGGCGCGATTGTCCAGGAGATGGTGCCCGGCGGCGGCGAGGTCATAGTGGGACTGACGCAGGACCCGTCTTTCGGGCCGCTGCTCATGTTCGGACTGGGCGGCATCCAGGTGGAGTTGATCAAGGACGTGGCGTTCCGCATTCACCCGCTCACGGACGTGGACGCCAGAGACATGGTGCGCTCCATCAAGGGCTACCCGCTGCTCAACGGCTGGCGCGGCTCTTCTCCGGCCGACGTCGAGGCGTTGGAGCAACTGCTGCTGCGCGTCTCGGCGATGGTGGAGGACATTCCGGAGATCGCGGAGATGGACCTCAATCCCGTCAAAGTGCTATCGCCGGGAGAGGGATGCTGCGTCGTCGATGCGCGCATTCTCCTCCAGCGCGTCGAATGACGACCCAGCCCGCACCGGACGCCGTCGCACTCAAGAAGAGACGCCTCGGCAGGACGGGGCTCCTGGTCACCGAGGTCGGTGTCGGCGGCGCCAACCTGACCGCAGACGATGCCGGCGAAGAGGCTCTCCTTGCCGCGTTCGCGCTGGGCGTGAACTTCGTGGAGACCGGGCGCGCCTATAAGGGCAGCGAGTACCTCATCGGCGGAGCGCTTGCGCAGTCGCCGAACAGGAGCGACGTGCACGTCGCCAGCAAGACGCTGGCGCGCTCCCGCGACGGCGCTCTCAGTGACCTGGAACGCAGTCTCCAGCACCTGCGATTGCAGACAATCGACGTCTACCAGTTAAACAGCGTCGGGCGGGAGGACGTGCCGGAGGTCATGGCGGAGGGCGGCGCGCTGCGGGGTCTCCACGAGGCGCGCGAGCAGGGCCTTCTGCGCTTCATCGGCATCTCCAGCCACTCGCTGGGGGTCCTGCGCTGGGCCGCCGAAAGCGGCGAGTTCGACACGATCCAGGTCAAGTGGGGCGCCTTCCACTCGAACAGCGCCAGCGCCGTCCGCCTCGCCCGCGAGCGTGACGTCGGTGTCATCGGCATGAAGCCGTTCGGCGGCTTCGGCATGTTCGGCTCTCTGAAGGGCAGTGAATTCGAGAAGACCCTCTCCGCGGCAGAGTTGCTGCGATACGCCCTCGCCAATCACGATCTCTCTGTCTGCATCCCCGGAGTGCGTCACCCGAAAGAGGTACGGGAAAACGTCGGGGTTGCGACTTCTTCCACACCGCTCAGCGCCGCGAGCGAAGCGCGGATCGCCGAACGGGCGACGGCGTTCCTCAAATCGATGCGCTCGCATCGGTAGAGGACCCGACTCTTCGCGCCGGCGCAGTCGCTTTCTATCCCGAGACAGATACGATGTCCCTCGTCTCCATCCGACCATTGCTTCAGAGGTAACTGTTCAATGGGGCCGGTGCGTCCGACAATCTCTGGAAGGACTGTCTCTCGGTCCCCGCCCTCTTTTGCGTGGCGAAACAGGCGTGTATGGCGAGCGTAACGGGGTTTCGCGCTAGATTCGCGGTCGGGACAATTCGAGGCCGGTCCATGCTGGCCGGCGTTGCCCTGCTCATCATTCTTGGGGGCATGGCGGTGCTGGCGATCTGGCGCACCAGCAACGACCGTAACGAGCACGCCGAGCTGGAACGAAAATCCCACGCGGTAGCAGCCCTTCAGGAAGCGCGCGCGCAGCTCTATCTTTCCGGCACTCTCCTCACCTCGGCGGCCCTTTCCGAAGACCCTCTTCCCCTCGTTGATTCATACGGGAAAGCGGTGAGCGAGGGAGAGGCGTCCCTGCACCAGGCAGAGGCTGCATTTGTGGCGGAGAACGACCCTCAGGCTTTGTCGGCGCTGCAAGGGCTAGACGCGCAACTGGGAGAGCTGCGCCCGACCATCGACAACCTGGCTACCGTCGCCCTGAACAGTGATACGGAGACCGCGCGGAGCCTGGCCTTCCAGTATCTCCCGCAGATATGGCCCACGGCCAGTCAGATCTTGTTCGACCTCGGCGAATTGGCGCGCGTCGAGCAGGCTAAGCTCACGGACGCGACCGCCGAGGCGAACAATCAGGCGAGCACGAGCCTGTGGATGATAGTGACGTTTGGCGTTGCTGGATTCGTGGTGGCGCTCGCCGTGCTGGCTAACCTCATCCGGTCCGTCGTTCGACCGCTGGCATCGCTTCAACGCAGTGTGCGCGCCGTGACTTGGGGCGACACGGAGTCGCGCGCGGAGGTGTCCGGTCCGCAGGAAGTGGCGTCGCTGGCCGCCGACTTCAATGAGATGTTCGGCCAGCTAGACAGCGCCGCGGCGCAGATGGGCCACCGGCTGAAGATGGAGTCGGCCGTAGCCCGTGTGTCGGCGCTGCTGGCTGCCGCGGAGGACACCGATTCGGGACTGAACAGCGCCCTCAAGATCCTCGCCGAGGCCGTAGACGCAGAGCACGCGTACATCTTCATGTTCAAAGATGACAACACGAAAATGGACAACACGCACGAGTGGAACGCCGCCGGCAAGTTTGCGCCGAAGGAGCGCTTCGCCAACCTCGACTGCGCAACCTTCGGCTAGTGGGTCGGCAAGCTGGCGCGCAACGAGGAGGTAGTCGTTCACGACGTCTCTCAGTTGCCGGCCGAGGCTGCGGCGGAGAGCGCTTTCCTCACGGCGTTGGGGGCTAAGTCCGCACTCGCCGTTCCCTTCGGTCCCAGCGGCAAGCCTGATGGCTTCGCCGGTTTCGGCGACACCCGCATCAATCACGTCTGGCAGGAGGACGACGTACAGCTGTTGCGCCTGGGATCGGAGAGCATCTCGTCCTTCATCAATCGCCGGCGGGCCGAGCGAGCGCTGCGAGAGAGCGAGGAGCGGTTCAGATCGCTGAGCGCTTCCGCACCCATAGGGATCTTCCTCACGGACACGTCCGGCGGGTCCGTCT
>JALHUB010000296.1 GCA_022865685.1 Dehalococcoidia bacterium
GCATCTCGATGAGCCAGCGTCGCCGCTCGTCAGCGCCGGGCGGTCGCTGCCCGAGACCGACGCCGCTGCTGGCCAGGACCAGCGCCCGCACCATCGACGGCTCGTCCAGCGCCAATTGCAGCGCGATCCGCCCGCCCATTGAGTAGCCAAGCACGAAGGCGCTCTCGATGCCGAGCGCGCGCAGGAGCGCTCGCTGGTCGACCGCCAGCAGCGGCATGTCCACCGTCGACTCCGGGAGCTCCGTCTCGCCGTGGCCGCGCACGTCGTACGTGAGGACGCGGTACTCCTGCGCGAAGACGGGCGCCTGCCCGTACCACATCCGCAGGTTGTCGCCGGCGCCGTGCACGAGGACCAGGCAGTCGCCTTCGCCGGTCAGCTCGTAGTTCATCGTGATGCCGTTGGCGCGGATTTTCACGGCTTCGACTCCTTCAGATGGACAGCGTCATTGTGGGTTCAGTCCGCCGATGAAGTCAACCGCGACGGGTCTGGTCCCCGCCTGGACGCCGCAAGCAGGGCAGGTGCTTCCGGGGGAGTTCAGAGGGGCCGGTCCCCTCTGACTGGGGGTTTTGGGGGCTGTGCCCCCAATCTTCCCCAAATAAGTTCCTGGGAGGGCGGGTGGGAAGGAGATCGTTTCTCTTGCGGGACTAATCGGCGCGACGCAGTCGTTGACCGTTGCGCGCCCGCCCTTTACTCTCGGCGCGAGACTGCGGGACGGCTAGACGATTGCGAGGCGGGGAAGATGCCATATATTAAGCGCGGCAATGCGCACCTCTACTACGAAGACACCGGCTCAGGCGAAGCCATGATCACGAACCACGGCGTCGCCGAGAACGCCGGCTACTGGAGCGAGTCGGGCGTGACGGCGAAGCTGGCGGAGCGCTATCGCGTCATCTCCATGGACATGCGCGCCCACGGCGAGACGTTCGTCGAGGGCCAGCCTGCGGGCTTCGACGTCGAGACGATGGCCGACGACATCGGCGCGCTGGCGGGCCATCTCGGGCTGGAGCGCTTCCACCTGCTGACCCACGCCACCGGCGGCATGGTCGGCGCCCGCTACGCCATGACCAGATCTGACCGGCTCCTCAGCCTCATGCTGACGGACACGAGCCCGCAGACCCGCCTGCTCTTCCCCGGCACGACCGAAGAGCAGAGCGAGCAGGGGTTGGCGCTTTGGGCTGCGGGCTTCGAGTCGGCGACGTACGACCAGATAGTGGCTGCGGCGAAGGCAGAGCCCGGCGTATTCCTGGCCGGCATGGCCCAGAACGCGGACGCCGAGCGCATGTACGGTGTCTGGGAGCGCATCCTGCGTCGCGGCGACCTGAAGACGGTGGCGAAGTTCCTGCGCAGCTTCTACACCGACGCCGACCCGCACGTCGAGCTGCTGCGGCAGATGAAATGTCCGACGCTCGTGCTCCTCGGCGAGCTCGATTCCATGTTCATCGAGTCGAGTGAGCTGATGGCGAAGGAGATACCGGACTGCCGCCACGTCGTCATGAAGGGCATCGGCCACATGACGGCGATCGAGGACACGGACGGCCTGCTGCGCGAGCTGTTCGACTTCCTGGACTGCGTGCGCGAGACAGGCCGGGCCTGTCGGTAGCCGTCGCTACACGAGCAGGTCGACTGGCGCCTCCAGCAAGCGCTTGATCTCAGCCAGGAACTGCGCCCCCTGCGCGCCGTCGGTGACGCGATGGTCGCCGGAGAGCGCCAGCGTCATCACTTCCGCCACTTCGACGACGCCGTCTCGCGCGACCGGCCGCGGGCTCACCCGCCCCACGCCGAGGATCGCCGTCTGCGGCGGCTGGATGATCGCGATCAGCTCCTCGATGCCGTACATGCCGAGGTTGCTGACTGTAAAGGTACCGCCGGAGTACTCCTCCGGCTTGAGCGAGCCCGACTTCGCCCGCTCCGCCAGGCTGCGGCTCGCCTGCGCGATCTCGACGATGCTCTTGTGGCCGCAGTCGAGGACCGCCGGCGCGATCAGCCCCTCGTCGAGGGCAATCGCGATGCAGACGTTCTGCGCCTCCTGCCGGCGCACCTCGCCGTCGATGAACCAGGTGTTGAATATAGGATAGCGCTGGAGGGCCTTCGCCGACGCCTTCACGAGCAGGTCGTTGACGGACACGTGCGCGGTCTCGCCGAGCGTATCGTTGAGCTGCGAGCGCAGGCGCTGCGCTTCCGTCATCTCGACGACGACGGTCACGTAGTAGTGGGGCGCCTCGCGCTTGCTCTGCGCCATGCGGCGGGCGATGGCCTGGCGCATCCGGCTCATCGCGACGGGCGCGGCCTCTCGCGGGGACTCCGGCGGCTTCTCGGGCTTCTCCGGCGCGGCCGCCCGCGTCTGCAGGAACGATTCGACGTCTTCGCGAGTGATGCGGCCCTCCGGCCCCGTGCCGGAGACGCGGCTGAGGTCAATCCCCTTCTCCTCGGCGATGCGGCGCGCTACCGGCGAGGCGCGAACGTGTCCATCGCCGCGCGGCGCTGCTTCGACGGCCGGGGTTGCCTCTTTCGCCGGCGCGGCAGCGGCAGCCGGTCGTGCGGCTCCCGCCATCGCCGGCTCCGGCGCTTTCCCCGCCTCGTACATCGAGATGTCCTCGTCGGCAGCGCCGATCACGGCGATTGTCTGGCCCACGGCGACGACGTCGCCGGGCTGCGCCAGCGTCTTCCGGAAGACGCCGCCCTCGAAGGCTTCGATCTCGATGTTCGCTTTGTCCGTCTCGATCTCCGCGATCGCCTCGCCGCGCGTGACCTCGTCACCCTCGTTCTTCAGCCAGCGAATGAGGGTGCCCTCCTTCATGTCCGCTCCCATCTGGGGCATCACGACCTCGTAGGCCATGTTCCTCCTCCTCTCAGCGCATGGCGAGCGCGGCGTCGACGATATGCTGTTCGCTGGGCAGGGCCGCCGTCTCCAGCACCTTGGCGTAGGGCATAGGCACGTCGGCGCCGCAGACGCGAGCGACCGGGGCGTCGAGGTAGTCGAATGCGCGCTCCTGGATGAGGGCGACGATCTCGCCGCCGAACCCTCCGAAGCACCAGTCGTCCTCGACGACGACGGCGCGGGTAGTCTTCTTCACGGAGTTGATGATGGCGTCGACGTCGAGGGGACGCAGCGTGCGCAGGTTGAGGACTTCCGCCTCTATCGCCTGTCCGGCGAGCATCTCAGCCGCCCGTAGCGCCTGGTGGACGCTGCCGGAGTAGCCGACGATTGTGACGTCGCCGCCCTCTCGCATCACCTGCGCCTGCCCGAAAGGGACGGAGTAGTCTTCGTCGGGCACTTCGCCGCGAAGCCCGTAGATCGCCGTGTGCTCGACGAAGATAACGGTGTTCTCCTCGCGCAGAGCGGTCTTCAGGAGACCGCGGGCGTCGTAGGGCGTCGAAGGCACCGCGACCTTCAGGCCGGGCACGTGGGCGTACCAGCCGGCCAGGTCGTGCGAGTGCGTCGCGGCGAGCTGACTGCCGCCGCCGCTCGCCATGCGGATGACCAGCGGCACGTTGATCTGCCCGCCCGACATGTAGTGCACCGTTGAGGCGACGTTGATGATCTGGTCGAAGGCAAGGAAGCTGAAGTTGATGGTCATGAGCTCCACGATGGGCCGCATGCCGCCCATCGCGGCGCCGATGCCGCAGCCGACGACGACGGACTCCGAGATCGGCGTGTCACGCACCCGCTCGTCGCCGAACTCCTGGAGGAGGCCGCGCGTGACGCCGTAGGAGCCGCCGTAGGCGCCGATGTCCTCGCCCATGAGGATGACGTGCTCGTCCTGCTGGAGCGCTTCCCTGAGTGTCTGACGTAGGGCTTCCCGTATGTTCGTTTCAGGCATGGCCGCTACTCCTCGTACACGTTGTCGTAGAGCGTCGACACGTCGGGCGCGGGGCTCTCTTCCGCGAAGCGCTCCGCTTCGTTGACAACGCCTTCTGCCTCATCCTCGAGCCGTTTGATGCCGGCGTCGTCCATGAGCCCCCAGTCGCGCAGTTGGCGCTCGAAGAGGGGAATCGGGTCGCGGGTGCGCCACTGCTGCACCTCTTCCTTTGTGCGATAGAATTCGGGGTCGGCCATAGAGTGACCGCGGAAGCGATAGGTCACGGCTTCGACGAAGTACGGGCCTTTGCCGTCGCGCGTGTGCTGGACCGCCTTCCTGGCGACGTCGCGGACGGCGAGCACGTCCATACCGTCGACCTGCTCGGCTGGGATGTTATAGGCGCAGGCGCGCCGGTAGACCTCTGCCTCGGCGGAGACGCGGCGAATGTCGGTGCCCATGCCGTAGAGGTTATTCTCGCAGAGGAAGACGACGGGCAGGCGCCATACGGCCGCCAGGTTCAACGCCTCATGGAACTCGCCCTGGTTGACGGCGCCGTCGCCGAAGAAGCAGAGGACGATGCGGCCGTTCTTCAACTGCTTGCTCGCCAGCGCCAGCCCGCAGGACAGCGGAAGGTGGCCGCCGACGATGGCATAGCCCCCCATGAAGTGCTTCGACACGTCGAAGAGGTGCATCGAGCCGCCGCGGCCCTTGCTGACGCCTGTCGTGCGGCCGAACAGCTCCGCCATTATGGCGTTAGGGTCGAGGCCCCGGGCGAGGGCCTGGCCGTGGTCGCGGTAATGGGTGACCACGTAGTCGTCCGGCTCAATGGCGGCTTCGGCGCCCACGCCGACCGCTTCCTGCCCAATATAGAGGTGCAGGAAGCCGGCGATTCGCCCGCGCGCGTACATCTCCGCCGACTTCTCCTCGAAACGACGGATGAGCATCATCTGGCGAAGGAGCCCCAGCAACTCTTCCGGCGTGCCGGCCTCCTCCTTGGCCCGCGCTTTCGCCGTCGTCATGTCATCTCCCCCCTCGAGGGCTCGGCCCAGAAGTGGATCGCCTTGCCCTCCGCCGCCAGCGCGGCCTCTTTCACAGCCTCCGAGAGCGTTGGGTGGGCGTGCACGGTCCGCGAAACATCGGCGACGGTGCTCTCCATGCCCAGCGCCAGCGCCGCCTCCGCTATCAGGTCCGTCGCCTCCGGACCGACGATGTGGACGCCCAGCACCTCGCCGTAGTCCGCCTCCGCCACGAACTTCACGAATCCATCGGTATCGGCGCCGGCCATCGCCTTGCCGTTGGCGCGGAAGGGGAAGCGGCCGGTCTTCACCTGGTAGCCGTGCTCGCGGGCCTGCGCCTCTGTCAGCCCGCACGACGCGACCTGCGGCTGGCAATAGGTGCAGCGCGGCATCTTCACGTAGTCGGGCTTCGCCGGATTGAGCCCGGCGATGCCCTCGACGGCGATGACGCCCTGGTCGGAGGCTACGTGCGCCAGCATCAGCTTGCCGGTCACGTCGCCGATGGCATAGACGCCGTCCACGTTCGTCTTCATGCGGTCGTCGACCGGGACGAAGCCGCGCTCCGTCGCCACGCCGGCAGCCTCCAGACCCAGACCGTCGCTGTTGCAGCCGAAGCCGATCGCGATGAGCGCCCTGTCGGTGGTCAGCTCCTGGTCGCGGCCGTCGCTGCTGACGGCGAGCTGCGCCTTGCCGTCGACGACGCGCAGCTCCTTCACGGCCGTGCGCGTCATGTAACCGATGCCCTGCTGCCTGAACGACCGCTCGAGCTGGCGGCTGATGTCTTCGTCCTCCAGCGGCAGGAGGTGGTCGAGCATCTCGACGATAGTGACCTTCGCGCCGTAGCCGGCGTACATGTACGCGAACTCTACGCCGACAGGCCCGCCGCCGACAATGGCGACGCTCTCCGGCACCTCGCGCAGCTCCAGGGCCTCGCGGCTGGTGATGATGGTGCGGCCGTCGACCTGCACGCCGGGCAGGACGCGACTGAAGCCGCCGCTGGCGATGATCACGTTGCCGGCCTCGACGATGCGGCCTTCGGGCTCAACGGCGACCTCGCTCCTGCTCTTGAGCGTGCCGGTGCCGCTGATAACGTCGACCTTGTTCTTCTGGAGCAAGAACTCGACGCCGCTGACCATGCGGTCGACGACCTGGCGGCTGCGGTCGATGGCGGCCGCGAAGTCGACGCGCAGGTTGTTGTGGCTGATGCCGAATTCCTGGGAGCGGCGAAAGAGGCGCACGAGCTCGGCGTTGTAGAGGAGCGCTTTGGAAGGGATGCAGCCCCAGTTCAGGCAGACGCCGCCGACGCGGTCCTTCTCGATGAGGGCGGTCTTGAGACCGAGCTGCGCTGCCCGGATCGCCGCGACGTAGCCGCCGGGCCCGCCGCCGCTGATTGCTACGTCGTACGCTGCCATGAGGGTCCTTCCCCGCCTACAGACGTCGTGTTAGAGGAGATCGGAGTCGAGAGGACGACCTCCCGACTCAGCGTGGGCCTCATTTCCATTGAACCATCGGCGGATCAGGTTGTCAACGCGGCGCCGGGTGAGCGGCGCCGGCGCCGGTGCTCGTAGCGCTCGCTGCCGCTCCTGGGAGCGTTGCGTTTTTCTTCCCACCCTCCCACCCTAGGGAGGTTATTGGGGAATCAGGGGACACCCCTGTGACCCCGGCAGAGGGAGGACCCTCTGCACTCCCCAGTTGCCGGGTCGGTGGCATAGCATACCTCCGAGCCGGGCTTCCTGCGGCGGACAAGGCTTTCCAGCCTCGGCGGTCTGCTTCCGTCGCTTCTAGGACTTGATCATGACGAGCAGCATCTTGAAGCGCGATGGGGTCTTCAGGTCGTGCGGCGCGTTCGCGGGCAGGAGGATCA
>JALHUB010000297.1 GCA_022865685.1 Dehalococcoidia bacterium
CGGAACTGCCTGATGTCGTCGAGCGTCAGGTCGTAACCGGTCAGGTAGAGCATCGCGTAGAGGAGCATCGACGCGTGACCGGCGGAAAGGACGAAGCGGTCTCTATCGGGCCATGAGGGGTCGCGCGGGTTGTACCTCATGTACTTCGTCCAGAGCAGGTAGGCCAGCGGCGCCAGCGCCATCGGCGTGCCCGGATGGCCGGAGTTCGCTTTCTGGACAGCGTCCATCGCGAGGGTGCGGACGGTGTTGATGCAGAGCTGGTCGATCTGGCTCGTGGGGTGACCGTGGCCCGGCGCGGTGTTATGGGCGCGCACCGTCACATCCGGCCGCAGGTCCGCGTTGGGGTCTTCGGTCATTCTGTCTCCTCCATGAGACTACCCTCCGGTCGGTTTGGAGCAACCGGAGAAAAGCAGGGGCCGCAGATCCCTCTCAGGTCAATTCTACCACTGCTTCGGGGGTCAAGGCATTCGGCGCCGGCTGCGCGACGCTAGCGCGGTCGGTCCTCTCGCTCCTCGTCGGCGACCAGGGCTAGTCGCAGGAAGCTGCGAGCAGCTAGCTTGCTCCTTGCGGCGACGGGATCGTCTGTGTTGCCCTAAAGTTTCGTGTCACGCAAAATAGACCGGATGCAGCCGTCGCTGGTTCGGCGGGCAATCATTGGCGCCGCTCAGCCGGTTTCCGCCTGCGGGTACGAATGAACGACGATTTCACGCCGCCGACCCAGCTCTCGCAGCGACAGGTATACCTGGTCTTCATCGGGCTCATGGCTGGCATGCTGCTGTCGTCGCTCGACCAGACGGTCGTCTCGACCGCCATGCCAACAATCGTGGGCGAGCTGGGCGGGCTGGAGCACCTCTCCTGGGTAATCACCGCCTACCTGCTGACTTCCACCGCTTCGATGCTTCTATACGGCAAGCTGAGCGACCTCTACGGCCGCAAACTGCTGTTCCAAGCTGCAATCGTTATCTTTCTCATCGGCTCGCTGCTGTCCGGCGTGGCGCAGACCATGCTGCAACTGATCCTCTTTCGGGGCGTCCAGGGACTGGGCGCCGGTGGGATCATGGTCCTTTCGCAGGCGGTCGTCGGCGATGTCATAGCGCCGCGGGAACGAGGACGATACCAGGGCTACATGGGGACCGTGTTCGGCGTTTCCAGCGTCGCTGGCCCGCTCATCGGCGGCTTCTTCACCGATCACCTTACGTGGCGCTGGGTGTTCTTCGTGAATATTCCCGTCGGCATCATGGCGATGATCGTCACTCAGTTCGCGCTGCGCCTTCCCGTGCATCGCTTCGAGCGCGGCATCGACTATCGTGGCGCGTTCCTCATGATGGCGGGCATCAGCGCGCTGCTCCTGCTGACTTCGTGGGGAGGCATCGAGTACGCCTGGGGCTCGCCGGTGATCATCGGACTGGGCATAGTGGGAATCGCCCTTCTGGCTGTCTTCCTTCTGCAAGAAGTGCGTGTGCCCGAGCCGCTCCTGCCCCTGCGGCTCTTCCGGCATAAGATATTCTCAGTCGCGACAGCGCTGTCATTCGTCGTCGGGTTGGGGTTGCTCGGCGCTGTTTCCTATCTGCCCATCTATTTCCAGGTTGTGCGCGGGACGAGCGCGACGATGTCAGGGCTGCAACTGGCGCCGTTGATGGGGGCGGTGGTCATCGCCGTGGCCGGAACGGGACGACTGATTACTCGCTTAGGACGTTATCGGATGTTTCCGATCTGCGGGTCGGCCATTATGGTCGTCGGTATGTACCTGCTGTCGCATCTGAACGAAAACACCTCATTTTGGGAGGCAGCAGGCTACATGTTCTTCCTCGGCATAGGCCTCGGCATGCTGATGCAGGTCCCGGTCCTGGCAGTGCAGAACGCCGTCATGCATCGCGATTTGGGGGCTGCGACCGCGGGCGTGAATGTGTTCCGCATGCTTGGGTCCGCCTTCGGCGTCGCGATTTTCGGCTCGATTCTGAACAACCGCCTCACTCATGAGCTGCAGCAGTCGATTCCCGCGTCGGCGCTCGGGCAGCTCAGCCGCAGCACGCTCACGGCCAGCCCCGTCCAGTTGCGGGCGTTGCCGCCGGACATCCACGCCGGCGTCGTGCACGCCTTCTCCCTTTCCCTAGACTCCGTATTCCTCTGGGCTGTGCCGCTCATCATGGTGGCCTTCGTCGTGTCGTGGTTCCTTCAAGAGATGCCACTGCGAGAGTACGCGCACGTGGGGGCTGAGGAGGCCGTGCCGCCGTCGCTGGAAGGCGAAGCCGCGGGCGAATAAGCGTCTTCGACACCGCGCCCCGAAGAACGCGGCATCGACCCGTCTGACGAGCTCCGGCTATTCAGCCATTCTGACTTTGGGGAGCCACTCCAGCCACTTGGGCAGATACCAGTTGTAGTCGCCGAGGAGCTTCATGCTTGCGGGCAGCAGGATCGAGCGGATCACCGTGGCATCGATCAGGATCGCCACGGCCAGCCCGAAGCCGAACTGCTTCAGTCCTATGAAGCGCGTGAATGCGAATATCATCGCCACCGCCACCATGATCAGCGCCGCGCTGGTGATCGTCCCGGCCGTCGCGCGGATGCCCATGGACACGGCATCATCGCTGTTCGCACCGTGCTCGTGCGCCTCCTTGATACGACTGAGCACGAACATGTGGTAGTCCATCGACAATCCGAACAGGATCGTGAATAGGAACAACGGCAGCCAGGACTCGATTATCCCCGTCGCCTTGAAGTCCAGGACCCCTTCCAGGAGCCAGCCCTTCTGGAACACGAGCACGAGCAGCCCGTAGGTAGCGCCCACCGATAGCAGGTTGAGGATGATCGCCTTGACGGCTATAACAATCGACCGGAAGGTCACCAGCAGTATGAGAAAGGCGAGCCCCAGAACGAACATGAACACGAATGGCGTGCGGAAGATGATGTTGTCGCGGAAATCGATGTTCGCGGCGGTATCGCCCGTGACGAGCGCCTTCGCCGTCCCGCCGCCGAATGAGGCCGGCACGATGTCTTTCCGCAGGCGGTCCACCGCATCGAGTGCCTTCTGCTCGCCAGTGTCGGCGTTGAGGGGGATGCGGATCGCTTCCGTGTCGCCCGCGTCGTTGATACTCGTCTGGATAGGCGCCCCATATGGCGCATCCGGCCCCACGGATTCCGTGGATTCGGCCTGCACGCTGCTGACGAGCCCACTGACTCTCGACTGTACGTCCGAGGCGTAGACATTCCTATCCTTCCCTGCGTCGACGACGACCAGCGCCGGCGAGGAGAGCCCCAGCGTGAAGTTGTCCTGGAGGACAAGCAGCGCCTTCTTCGCGGCCACCGCATCCGGCAAACCCTTGGCGCCGTTGAAGCCCAGATTGAGGGTCAGGGCCGGGTAGGCGGTCGCCAGCAGGACGGCGAGCACGCCCACCGCGAGCACCACCGGACGCCGCAGGACGTGGTCCGTTATGAACCCCCAGATGCCTCCGCCTTCGCCGCCGCTCTTCAGGAAGGGCAGGCTGAAACGGTCGATGTGGTCCGCCAGCATCATCAGAAGCGCCGGCAGGAGCGTCACCGATATCAGCACCGCCAGCACGACCACCACTATCGACGCGAGGCCGATGCTGTTGAAGGTGGAATCGCCCACGAGGAACATACCGCTGACCGCCAGCACGACTGTACAACCCGCGAATACCACCGCCTTCCCCGACGTGCCGGCGGCTGCCCGCAGCGCGTCTTCCTTCGAGCGTCCCTTTCGCCGTTCGTTCCGAAACCGGCTGACGACGAAGAGTGAGTAGTCGATGCCCGTGGCCAGCCCCATGAGGAGCACAACCTCTGTGAAGAGAATGCTCAGCGACATCGCCTGGCTGATAAGGCCGAGGATCGCCGTCGCCGTGATGACGGCCGCCATGGCCAGGGCCAGCGGTATGGAGGCAGCGACCGGCGCGCGGAAGACCAGGAGAAGAATGACCAGAGTGACCGTCAGGTTCATGATGAGGGCGAACGAGAGATCCTCGCTGATGATGGTGTCCATCTGTTTGTTGATAGACGCCGGCCCGCCGCTCATGATGCTGAAGCCTGCAGAGGGCTCGTCCGCGCGGGCAACCTCATCCAGCACCGGCTGAACGTGATCCTTGGCCGTCCACGCCGACCCCTGGAGGCTTACCAGCGCAAACGTCACATCGCCCGCTTCGCCCGGCGCCACGAAAGGCGATGCATCGCGCGGCATACCGATGTCGTAATGGGTCAGCGTCGCGGAAACCACCCGCGTGCTGGAGACGACTTTCGTTCCGTCGATCGTCTTCGTCTCAGCCTCCCGCAGGTCGGTCAACTGGGCCATCAGCGCCTGCACCTTGTCCTTGTAGACCGCGTCCGTCACCTTGTACTTCGGCGACGAGAAAACGACGATCTCCTGCGTCGGGACCTGCGTTTCCCCGAAGCGCTCCTGGAACAGCTTCAGGGCCGCCCCTGATTCGCCGGGCGCCTCTCCCTGCATGTCGGTGTTGGCGGGCACGAGCGAGTTGGCAGCGGCCGCCGCAATCACGACTGCCAGCCAGCCGAGCACGATCCGGCGGCGGTGACGGGCGCTCCACACGGCGATCCTGGCCGCCAGCGAGGTGCCCTGCGCCGCGTCCGAACTCGAAGCTTCCTTCATGCTCTGGTGTCTTGACCTCCGGTAGTCCTGCTCCTACGGAAATAGGTTTGCCAGCTTGCCGTTCTGGACCAGGCAGGCGGCGAGTCCCAGGTCTCTCGCCCGCTCCGCCAGATCGGTCGCCTCACTGCTACGGTCACCGTTGTCATCAAAGGCGACGTTACCGGACGCGCCGCCCGTCAAACGGATCTGACGCACAGTGTCGCGCAAGACTGCAGGATCTATCAGGAGCGATCCGTCCGGCTGCTCCTCAGCGGCTTCGGCTACGGCATCCAGCAGGATGGTGGTAGCGTCAGCGTACTGGGCAGTGAAAGCGGAGGCCGCCGGCTCGCTCCCGTGTACCTTCTTGAACTCGCTGATGAAGTCGTCAGGAAGCGTGAGCGGGCAGCCGACGAAATACACGCCCTCCGCGGCCTCGGCGCCGACCGGCTCCACGAACGTCAACACTGAGGCTGCAGCATCGCCGGCGCCGAAAGGCCCCTCGTAGCCGGCGTCGCGCAACTGCCGGTAGAGCAGCACTGCCTCGGGGTTGAACCCTCCAAAGCCGACGAAATCGGGGCTTTCCTGCGCTATCTTCTTGGCGAGGGCGCCGAAATCGACGGCGCCGCGCGGGATACTCTCGCGGGTCACTGCCACGCCGCCTCTCTCCATCTCCCGGCGCGCGGCCTCGGCGAGGTCTCGACCGTACGACTCACCGTCGTCGATAAGGTACGCCGCCTTTGCCTTCAGTGTCTCGGCGATGAACTGGCCGACGAACACCCCCTGGAGCTCGCTCCGGTACGACGTGCGGAAGAAGAAACCGCCCGGCGGCTGGCCGGTCGTGAGGTCGGACTCCGTTGCCGAGCCTGAGATAGCGACGACTCCCGCGCCC
Organism: Dehalococcoidia bacterium; assembly: GCA_022865685.1. GTDB lineage: Bacteria > Chloroflexota > Dehalococcoidia > DSTF01 > JALHUB01 > JALHUB01. Next base: position 5,487 of record JALHUB010000297.1, read on the forward strand.
GAGTAGAACGGGATCGCCTCCTTGGCGCCGGCGCTGCACCCCGGCCCGAGCACTCCCACGAGCCCCGGCGTTCGCAGCAGTCTCCCCGCCGCCTTCTTCGTGATCTCGCTCTCCGTGCAGCCGTCGTCCTCGGCTCGGACCTCGATGTCGTGGCCATTTAGCTGCTCGCCGTGTGCGGCCTTCCAGCGCAGTACACTCGCGACAACGGCGTCACGGTCCTCCGCTCCGGCCGCAGCCTCAGATCCCGTCAACGATTCGGATACCCCGAGGACGACGGGCTGGCCGGCGGCAACAACGATATTCGACGCGGTGTCGGAGCGTGGCGGCTTGTCAGGTAAGCTGTCCACCTCATGAGAAGCGGAGGCGCAACCCAGCGCGACGAGAGCCAGGAGGAGTGCAGGCAAGAGCAGGGGGAAACCCCAAACGTGGCGGCGGAACTTCTTGGCGGCTGGGGAAGAGATCCGTTTGATGGCTCGGCCTTTGACTGAGAATCGGCGGGCTTGCCTATTCCAATGATAGGGAGCGGCATACGCCGCTGTCAACGGTCCCCAACTCAAAGTCCGCCATCGAGGCGGTCAGACGCCTCGTCTCCGGATGTACTATAATCGACTTAATACCTCGTAATCGGCGTCGCCATACGCCGCGCATCCAGCAGCACTATTGAAAGCGGAGGGAGGATCCCGTGACTCTGCTGAAGGACTTCAAGCAGTTCCTGCTGAGGGGAAACGTGGTCGACCTGGCGGTGGCGATCGTGGTGGGTACCGCTTTCGTTGCCGTCGTCAACGCCTTCGTCGCAGACATCCTTACGCCCATTATCGCCGCCATCTTCGGAAAGCCGGACTTCTCCCAGCTCACGTTTACCATCCACAACAGCCGCTTTCTCTACGGCGACCTGATCAATTTCGTTATCACCTTCATCACCGTCGCCGCGGTTGTGTTCTTCTTCGTCGTGGTGCCTGTGAACGCGCTGCTGGCGAGGTCGCGCAAGGAACCGCCGGACGACCCGACAGTCCGCAAGTGCCCGGAATGCGTGAGTGAGATCCCTGCGGAAGCGCGCAGGTGCCGCTACTGCACGGCCGAGGTTACTCCTACCGCGGTCTAGAGCCTGAATCGCCGAGGCGCCGGCCTACTCGTCCTTGTAGACGGGCTCCCCGACGCCCTTGCAGGCGACGACGTCGCCGGGCGTCGATTCGTAGCTGACGGGAGTGTCGGTGAAGCGTACCCACTCGCCATCCACGACCTGCTCGAACCACATCGTCTCCGACACGCGGTGGTCGGTCGGGCTGAGGCTGCCCGGCGCCAGGCAAAGGATGCAGCAGTAGCTGCGGATCTTCTCCGCCCCTTCGACGACGCTCTCGCGCGTCAGGTTCGGGCCGGCGTTCTTCAGCGCCTGCACCGTGTACTCCGCCACGCTCATGCCGTATTCCGTCAGGCTGCTCGGCTCCACGCCGGGCGCGAACTGCTTCATCAGCTCGATGTGCCGCTGCACGCCCGGGTCGTCCGTCTCCGAGATCATCTTACCGCTGGTCACGCTGACCATGCCCTCGGCATTCTGCGCTCCGGCGAGCTGAATCGTTATCTCGACGGCGGAGACGGCGCTGGCGATGAACGGCACGTCCCATTCGAGGAGCTCCCGCGACACCTTGATGGCGTTGGCTGCCGCCCCCGGGTTCGCCATCAGGTAGACGAAGTCCGGGTTATCGGCTTTCAGGCGCTGCATCTGCGCCGTTAGGTCGAACTGCCCGAAGTCGTACGCCTGCTTGGAGACGATCTTGACGCCGGCGTCCGGCATCCGCTCCTCGGCCTGTTGCAGCCCGGTCTTGCCGGCTTCGTCGTTCTGGTAGAGTATGCCTTCCGTCTTGCCGGCAAAGTGCTCTTTCACGTAGTCCGAGATGATCTTCGCTTCGGTGACGTAGTCGGTCGTCATGGCGAAGCGCGTCTTCACGAGGGGGTCGGTGAAGCTGACGACACCGCCGCCGAGGAAGAGGTCGGGCACTCCCCTTTCGGCCAGGTAGTCCATGACCGCCAGGTGCGTCGGGTCGCCGAGGCCGCCGACGATGGCGAAGACGCCGTCCTGCTCCACCAGCTTCCGCACCACCTCCAGCGAGTCCGGCGGGCTGTAGTGGTCGTCGCCGACGATGAACTTGATCTTGCGGCCGTTGATTCCCCCTTCGGAGTTGACGTACTCGAAGTAGGCCCGCATGCCGTCGGCGACGACGCCGTAGGTGGCCGCCGGCGAGTTGCTCAGGGGCATGTGCGTCCCGAGCACGATTTCCCTGTCGGTGACGCCGGGCACCGGTCCGCCGGGCGTCGAGCCCGATGCCTGCTCCTTCGTGTCCGAGCAGCCGGTCGCCGCACTACCGGCCATCGCGAACAAAACGATAAGTCCGAAGAATGTCCAGCGTCTCATGATCATTACCTCTCTGCTAGGGGCCGTACTCCATGCCCGCAATCTACTATCGCCCGCGCGGTCGGTCAATCGCGCCCAGGGCGGCCACAGGTTTGCTATAATGGTTTGAAGCCTTGCCCGGCAGTCAAAAGGTCTTGCTGGGCCACCCTCCGTCAATCTATGAGATCCGATCGATCCAGAGCCACGGCGACTAACGCCCGTCGCCTCCCAATCGAGGCCACACCATGAGCGACGAACCAACCGGCCACCGCAAGCCCCCAAGAACACGCCGCCCGCGACGCGTTGACGGGCCAGGCACGGAACCCGTTGCTCCGGAGATGCTGGAGGACCTGTTCCGCCACTCGCCGCTGCCCTTCGCCGCCGGCCGCCCCGACGGCAGCGTCATCGCCCTGAACCAGGCATGCTGCGACCTCGTCGGCTACTCGGCCGAGGAACTGCGACAGCTCGACTGGTCGATGGACCTGACGCCGCCGGAGTGGCGCGAGCACGAAGCCGCGATGCTGGAGCAGTTGCTGCAGACGAAGCAGCCGGTCCGCTATGAGAAGGAGTACGTTCGCAAGGATGGTTCGCGCGTGCCGGTGGAGCTCCTGGTCTACCTGTCTTCTGCTGGAGACGGCGCCATGCCGTACTTCTGGGCATCAATCCATGACCTCTCTGAGCGCAAGCAGGCCGAGGAAGCGCTCGCTGACAGCCAGATGAAATTGCGCACTCTCCTCGAACTGCTGCCCGTCGGCGTCTCCGTTCTCGATGGAGAGAGGAATGTCCTCTTCAGCAATCCCGCTCTCTCGCGAATCGTCCGTCTCGATCCGGATGACCTTTCGGCCAGGGCCCACGAGAAGAGGGTGTATCTGCGGGCCGACGGTTCCGTGCTTCCCCCTGAAGAGATCACTTCCGTTCAGGCTGCCCGAAAGGGGAAACCAGTAGAGGATGTCGTATCCGGCGTGAGGCTGGAGAGCGGCGAGACGGTCTGGGTCTCGGTCAGCGCCACTCCACTCCCTTTCGAAGATTGGCAGTTGGCTGTTGTTACCCAGGATATCACCGCCCGCAAGGAGGCGGCCGAGGCGCTGCGGCAGGCGCGCGATCTGCTGGAGCTTGTCACGACAGGTGCAAACGTAATCATCGCCGCTCAGGACACCAGCTTGCGCTACACGTATTTCAACCAGGCCTACAAGGAGGAGATGAAGCGGCTCACCGGCAAGGAGATTCACGTCGGCATGAGCATGATCGAGGCATTCGCCCACTTGCCGGAACAGCAGAAGGTTGCCGTAGAGGAGTGGAGCCAGGTGCTGCGCGGCGAGAGTTCGCACAAGACACTGGAGTTCGGTGATCCCGGCGTCCACCGCAGGTTCTACAGTGTTCATCACACTCCCATCCGGGATGCGGAAGGCGACATAGTCGGCGCGGGAGAGGTTGCGCTCGATGTGACCGCACAGCAGCGGGCGGAGAGAGAAGTTGAAAGCCTCGCCAGGTTCCCCGAAGAGAACCCAAACCCCGTGCTGCGTCTTAGCCGCAAGGGCACGGTTCTCTACGCCAACCCGCCCGCTCAGGCCATCTTGCGGGAGGACGGCTCCGCGGCGGGCGAGCGCGCCCCGGCGTTCCAGCGCGCCATGGCCCGCCGGGCACTCGATACCGGCGCGACCATGACCGTCGATGTCGAGCGCGGCGGAAAGTGGTGGTCGTTCCTCGTGACGCCGCTCGCCGATGCCGGCTACGCCAACTTGTACGGACGGGACATCACCGATCGCAAGCGGGCAGAGGAAGCGCTGCGCGAGAGCGAGGAGAAGTTCAAGCTCATCGCCACCCATACGCCGGATCATATCCTCGTTCAGGACAAGGACCTGCGGTACACGTGGGTGCTGAATCCCCAACTGGGCCTCACATTGAACGACATGATCGGCAAGACGGATTTCGAGTTCCTGCCGAAGGAAGACGCGGCCAATCTCACGACAATCAAGAGGAGGGTGCTTGAGACGGGGAACCCCGAATACGTCACCGCTCCCCTCACTCCTCGCGAGGGCGGTACGGAGTACTTCGAAGGTTCGTACGTGCCGACACATGACCCCGAAGGCCAGGTCAGCGGGCTCATCGGTTACTTCAGGAACGTGACGGAGCGCGTAAAGACTGAGGAGGAATTGCGGCTGCAATCCACGGCGCTACAGGCCGCGGCCAACGGCATCGTCATCACGGACCGCGAGGGCACCATCCAGTGGGTCAACAACGCCTTCACGCGCCTGACCGGCCATAGCGCCGCCGAGGCGATAGGGAACAACCCGCGCATTCTCAAGTCCGGCGAGCACGATGAGTCATTCTATCGCAAGCTCTGGGGAACGATCCTGGCCGGTCGCGTCTGGCAGGGCGAAATAGTCAACAAGCGCAAGGACGGCCGCCTTTACAGCGAGGAGATGACCATCACGCCCGTCATCGACTCCGCCGGCGCCGTGACCAACTTCATCGCCATCAAACAGGACATCACCGGCCGCAAACGGGCGGAAGAGGAGCTGCGCCGGGCAACCGAGCGCATTGAGAAGCTCCTCGGCGCCAACCTCTTCGGCATCGCCGAGTTCGACGCCACGAAGATCGTCAGCGCCAACCGCGCCCTCCTCGATATGACCGGCTACAGCGAACGCGACGTCGCGCGCGGCAGGATCGACTGGCGCGAGATCACGCCGCCCGAATACACGGAGCGCGATAATCGCGCCTGGCGGGAGATGATGGAGCACGGCGAGTGCCTGCCCTACGAGAAGGAATACATCACCAGGGACGGCAAGCGCATCCCAATCCTAATCGCCGGCGTGCGCCTGACGGAGGACCCTGTTACCGGCGTCTTCCTCAACCTGGACATCACCGACTGGAAACTCATGGAGAGGGAGCTGCTGGAGACCACCCACTACGCCGAGCACCTCTTCGAGTCCAGCCTGATCGGCCTCACGCGATTCGACACCGAGGGCCTTCTCGACGCCAACGATGCCTTCCTGAAAACCGTCGGCTACACGCGAGAGGACCTCGAAGCCGGCTTAATCGACATACAGGCGATGACACCCCCTGAGTATGCGGCGCTCGACGAACCGGCCATGCGCGAAATGCTGACCGCGGAAGAGGCCGCACCGCACGAGAGGGAGTACATTCGCAAGGACGGCAGCCGCGTTCCGGTACTGGTCGGCCGGAAGCTGTTCAAGGAATCGCCCCCGGAATGGGTCGCTTTCGTTCTCGACCTGACGGAGCGCAAGCAGGCCGAGGCCGACCTGGACCGGGTGCGCACGGAGTTCCTGGGCGAGATCAGCCACGAGCTCAAGACGCCGCTCACGGCAATCAAGGGCTGCGCCTCTATGGCGCTCTCCTCCGCCAAACCGCCGGACCCGGCCGAGGCGCGGGAACTGTTCGAGGTGGTGGACGCGCAGGCGAACCGGCTGACGGACCTCGTCGGCAACCTGCTCGACATGACGCGTATCGAGGCGGGGAGACTGTCAATCGAGCCCGCGGAGGTCGATCTGACAAAGATACTAGACGAGGCGCGGGTGATCTTCGAGCACAGCCGCTATCCGCACTCCCTGCAGGTTGAGCTGCCTCCCAGGCTGCCGGCCGTGAAAGCGGACAGCCGGCGCATCGTCCAGGTGCTGACGAACCTGTACAGTAACGCTGCCAAGTACTCGTCGCCGGACACCCCAATCGTCGTCTCAGCGCACCATGCCGGTCGCGAAGTCATCGTTAGCGTGCGCGACCGCGGTACGGGTATTCCGGCCGACAAGATTCCGCTGCTGTTCCAGAAATTCGTCCAAGTCCACATCATGGGCGCGAAGGGAACGGGCCTGGGTCTCTTCATCTGCAAGGGCATCGTCGAAGCGCAGGGGGGCCGCATCTGGGCGGAGAGCGATGGCGAAGGCCGGGGCACGACGTTCAGCTTTGCTCTGCCGGCTGTCCCGGGCACGGCACGTGCGGCGAGAACGAAGACGGGCGCGACGGGAAAGCGTGGTGCGGGCGCCGCCCGCCGGAGCCGCGGACGCGTAGTGGCGATCGACGATGAGCCGCACATCCTGCGCTACCTGGAGCACTGCCTGAGGACCGCCAACTACCAGGTCGCTATGACGACGGACCCGTTCGCCGCGCCGGCGCTCGTGAAGTCGCAGGACCCGGACATCGTCCTGCTCGACATGCGCCTACCCGGCACCAGCGGCCTGGAGGTACTGGAAGAGATACGCAAGTTCTCCAACGTGCCCGTCACCTTCATCACCGCGACGGCAAACCGCGAGGACGTCGTGCGAGGCCAGCAGTTCGGCGGCACGACCTCGCTGGATAAGCCGTTCTCACGGGAGGAGCTGCTGGACCACGTGCACGCCATCCTGGCACAGCACCGCCGTCGAAAGCGCTAGTCGGCGCGTTTGCCGCGGAACTTCAGCGAGACGAGCTTCTGCACGTCTTCAACGTCGTGGCTCGACGACACGGGCAGGTAGAGCCAGCGGCCTTCCGGGTAGTCGCGCGTCGAATCGAGGATGCCGCGCGTCTCGGCCTCCAGAGGAAGCTCGGCGGCCTGCGCGACCAGTCGCGGGCTGAGCACGACCTGCGCGGTGAAGAGGCCGTTGCCCGGGTACATGGAGACCAGCGCCCAGCCCCACTTTCGGAACCTCAGTGCCCATCCATAGTTCTTGCCGTAGAAGCGGAACTCGCCGTCGCAGCCGCAGCCGTCTCGCATAAAGCGGACAAGGTCGTCCCAGAGCGGCAGTGAGCCGGCCAGCGCCTGTCTCAGCTCGTCCGGCGCCGGCTGGTGCGTCTTGTCGACGAAGAGACCCACACTCACGCTGGCTTACCTCCGCCCAGAAAACGGCCGCTAGCGAATAATCCCGTCCCAGCAGCGGCGCTCCTGCTCGCGGGGCTGCTCCTCCACGCGGCAATCATGGTTCAGCACCACCGTCTTGCGGTGTGTGGTGTCGAAGGCCGGCCAGGGCAGAGCGTCCGTGCTGGGGTCGCCGCTCCTGGCGAAGGTGACCCAGGCGTCGCCGATCGTCGCGGCCAGGGCGTCGACGTCCGCTCCTTTTCCGACCCAGCGACGCGTCAGGTGGTGCGTGCCGAAGACGAACGGCAGGTCGATGGCATGACAGGCGCCGAGAATCCCTTCACCGACAGGGGAGCGCCAATCGAGGCGGTAGGCAAACACGCGCTGGCGCTGGGCCGCCTGCGCCTCCGCCAGACGGTCCGCCGGCACGCGGAATAGCCAGTCGGTGACCGCGGCGCAGACGAGCTCATAGGGGTCCGTCGCCTCGCCGCGGGCAGCGCGCGCCTGCCGGTAGGCGCGGAGCATGGAGCGAGCGCGTTCGATGTCGCGGCCGGGCAGGAGATAGGAGACCCTCTTCGCGGCTTCGTCTTCGGATATCTCCCGCAGGTGCGGCACCATGACGGCGAACAGCTTGTACTCGTCGAGCGTCGTCCCGATCAGGATGGGAACGTCCCTGGCCGAGCCGTTGCGGATTTCATTTATCGCCGGCTGCGAGACGACATGCCCGTCGATGACCGGCTGATAGCGCAGCCCCAGGCCCAGGCCGCGTCGAGCTGCCCAGCCGCTCTCCGCCTCCAGCTTGGTCTGCGCCTCCAGCATGTCCTCGACGGGCCGTGCGCGAAGGGCCGCAGCGTCCGACTTCGCCATCCCCAGGGCTTCGACGAAGGCGGCAGTGTTGGCTGCAGCGACGTCCTGCGTCAGGACCTGGTGAGCGGCGCCGCTCTGGAGGATGGCCTTGTGGAACAGCCCTGTGGCCAGCGGCGAGCCGAGGATCGTGCCGATGCTCATGGCGCCGGCGGACTCGCCGAAGATCGTCACGTTGCCGGGGTCGCCGCCGAAGGCCGCGATCTCCGCTTGCACCCATTTCAGGGCAGCGATCTGGTCGAGTATTCCGAAGTTGGCGCAGGTTTCTCCCGCGGCATCGGCAAAGCCGGGAACGTAGAGGAAGCCGAACGGGCCCAGCCGGTAGTTGATCGTGACGACCACTACGTCGCGGGAAGCGAGGGCGCTGCCGTCGTATATCGGGTCGGAGCCGGCGCCGATGGTGAAGCCGCCGCCGTGTATCCAGACCATGACCGGGCGGCGCCGGTCGTCGAGGCCCGGCGTCCAGACGTTGAGGTACAGGCAGTCCTCGTCGAGCGGCGGCTGGTCTTCGGGCCGGCCGAGAATCGCTTCCAGCGCCTCGTTGGGGACCTGCACGGCCCTCGGGCCGAAGCGGGTCGCGTCACGCACGCCCTGCCAGGGGGTCGCCTCCTGCGGGGCGCGAAAGCGCAACTCGCCGATAGGCGGCCTGGCAAACGGGATTCCCCGAAAGGTGACGAGACCGCCTTCCGCCGCGCCCCGAAGCTCACCTTTGCCTGTCTTGACGGTCGTTGACATCGCCAGTCTCCTCAACACGCTGCCGGCCCGGAGAATGCCCGTTTCGCTGGTTGCTCGCCCAAGTATAGTACAGCAAGGTTGCTCCAGTCATGTATCGAGGCGTGGCGGCCGTCTTGACGTGACAAAGAGGGGAAAGTGTGCTACACTTGCGGCGTAGGAAAAGTGTCCCCTGTCTTCGAACTGCAACGCAAGCCCCAAAAATTTGTCTTGCACTCGGCGACTAGAGGAATAGCAGACCTGAAGGAGGTCGTCGAGTGTCTTATACAGACAAAACCCTAACCTGCGTCGATTGCGGCGCCGAGTTCACGTTCTCGGCTGAGGACCAGGAGTACCACGCCAGTCGCGGCTTTACCAACGAGCCCAAGCGTTGCTCCTCCTGCCGGGCCGCTCGCAAGTCGGAGCGGGGCGACAGCCGCGGAAGCTACGGGTCATCTGCCCGCCAGATGTACTCAGCCGTCTGCGCTCAGTGCGGAAAGACCGCTGAGGTCCCGTTCGAGCCACGCGGAGACCGGCCCGTCTACTGCCGCGATTGTTTCTCGCAGCATTCGCCGAGTCGCAGTCGCTACTAGAGCCCGACCCGTCGATAAGGCACTGCGCCCGTGAGTCCACGGGCGCAGCAGCAAGCACGGCCCGCGGCTGATTCGGCTGCGGGGAAGGCAATTGACCACTCTTTACGTTGGCAATCTATCTCCGGACGCTACCGCCAGCGACTTGCAGGCCCTCTTCTCTCCATTCGGGGAGATCGGGTCGCTGCGGGTCGCGCGGGACCGTGCGGGCCGTGCACGCGGCTTCGCCATCGTCGAACTCGACGACGACGACGCGGCTCTCGCCATGGACGCGTTGAAGGGCACCCAGCTCAAGGGGCGGACAATGGACGTGGTGGTAGACCAGCCTTCTTCCGGCGGGCGGCGGCACGGCGGCCGCGGTTCGCGCGGCCTGCCTGCCGGTAGGCACGGCTCCCGTCGCAGGCGCTAAGGGCTGTCAATCGATTCGATATTCCCCGCGCGAGGCGCAGGAGGCACGTACGAGACTAGGACACCGACGCCCGGGCACATCGATCTCGTTCCTTGACGGACCGACCGGCGAGGTGATCCTGAGCATAGCGGCAGACACAGAGGGTTGCCTGCGCGTCAAGTTCCAGTTGTACGACTCCAGCGGTCATGCCGTCGCCGAATCAGACGAAGCTTCCAGCTTTCCCGCCGGCGTCAGGGTCCACTCCGAGGAGGGCGAGCTCCTCCTAGACCTGCCCGCCAAGATCGGCGAGAACATCCTCTACCGCCTCTACAATCGCAAAGGCGAATTGCTCACCAGCTCCGACGGCGTCTCCACGCGCATCGGCCCCTGCCTGCGAATGGAATCGTGGCCGCGCGGCGGCGTCCCCCAGGGGTCCCGCCAACCACGGCCCGCCTGAGCATCCACTAGAGCACATATTCGCCGAGCCCCTGAATCAGGAATCGCACGGCAAAGGCTAGGATGAGGACACTGGCCGCGGCCGCGCTCCATCGCAGCACGTCGCCGCCGGCCAGCCGCCGGCTCCATGCCACGCCCAACGACAAGAAGGACATCCAGGCAGCGCTGCCCATGGCAATGAACAGGCTCGAAGCAGCCAACAGCCCAACTTCGTCGACGGTGACCGCGAGGCTACCCGCCACGGCCAGCCATGATGCGATGGTCAGTGGGTTCGCCATGGTGATGACGACGCCGCGGGCGAAGGCGCCGGTCAGCGAGTAGGACGTCGACGCCTCCTCTTTCGAGACGTCATTTCGTCGCAGGAGGCCGGACAAGCCGAGGTAGGCCAGGACGGCAGTGCCGCCCAACCAGAGTGGGACGCCCAGCCAAGCCGTCCGAAATGCCTGGCTCGCGCCGGCCGCAGCCGCAGTGAAGTACACACCGTCGGCGACAGCTACGCCGATACCCATGGCCATCGCCGCCGCAAAGCCGTAGAGCAGGCCGGTCCGAATGACCGTCGCGCTCACGGGCCCCAACGGAGCCGCGACGATTATCCCCAG
>JALHUB010000298.1 GCA_022865685.1 Dehalococcoidia bacterium
GACATGGTCGCGCTCAGCTTCGTCAGCGGCCCGGAGGACGCCCGCGAGGCGCGACGGATCATAGCCGAAAGCGGCCAGAAGACGCCGCTCCTGGCGAAGATCGAACGCCCGCAGGCCCTGGAGCGGCTGGACGCCATCCTGCGCGCCTTCGACGGCGTCATGGTGGCCCGCGGCGACCTGGCTATCGAGGTCTCGGCGGAGGTCGTGCCCGTGGCACAGAAGCGCATCATCGACAGGGCCAACTTCTTCGGCAAGCCGGTGATCACCGCCACGCAGATGCTCGACTCCATGACCCGCAACCCGTCGCCGACGCGCGCGGAAGCCTCCGACGTCGCGAACGCCGTGCTCGACGGCGCCGACGCGGTGATGCTCAGCGGCGAGACGGCGATAGGCAGATACCCGGTCGCGGCGGTAGAGGCGATGGACCGCATCATCAGGGAGGCCGAGACTCTCTCCATGCCCGCCGTCACGGCGCGAGCCCGCCGCCGGACGCACGCCATGGCCGTCTGCGACGCCGCCGTCACGCTGGTCAGGGACATCGAGGCCGATGCCCTCGCCGCGCACACGCGCTCCGGGCGGACGGCGCAGATCCTGTCCAAGCTGCGGCCGCCGTCGCCGATCTTCGCCCTGACGGAGCAGCAGACGATAGCCCGCCGCCTTGCGCTGTGGCGCGGCGTGGTGCCGCTGGTGATCGGAAAGGGCGCCCCGCGCGAAGAGATGTTCGGCCGCATCGCCCGCGAGCTGCACACGCGCCGGGTCGTCGACGACGGCGGGATCGCGGTGGTCGTGGGCACCGCGCCGCAGGGGCCGCCGGGCCACACCAACTTCATCCGCCTGCTGCACATCGCCAGGGGGCGCTGACCGGTCGCATCGCCCTCCCGGCAGCGCATCCCGGCCGCCCGCTCCACTGTGCCCATCGGCCTTACGGCCGATTATTCAATAGGAGGCCCATGAAGAAGAGCGAAGCCTACAAGATCCTCAACGTTACGCCGCCGGCCGGTCGCCGCTCCGTCGAGGAAGCCTACTGGGATCTCGCCCACAAGTACCGCGATAACCCCGACCAGGAGCGACAGGCGCGGGAACGGTTGCTGGAGCTGAACGAGGCGTACTTCGTGCTGACGAGCCGCGAGCGGCTGGCGCCCCTGGAGTTGATCGAGACGCGCCAAGAAGCTGACCCCTGGTCACTGGGATGGGAGGCGTTCGTCTCCTGGATCCGGCATCTCGTCCAGAGCACTGCAGCCCGCTGGCCGGGCCGCTCCGCCGAGATCGCCGCCATCGCCGCCTGCCTCTGCGCGCTCGCCGGCATAGCTCTGTGGAACGGCGCGGTCCCCCTCTGGACGCTCCTCGTCCTAGCCGCCGGCCTCGTCGTCATCCGAGCGCCCTGGCGTCGCCTGCGCTAGACGGCGCGGACCCCTTCTCGCTTCGAGGTTGGTCTAGAGGTAGCGATCGCGGTCGCGCATCATGCTGCGTCGCCAGCGACGCCGCGGCCCGCGACGGAGGACGAGGGAGACGAGGAAGTAGACGCCGGAGACGACCAGCGACCCCAGCAGCGCCGCCCAGAAACCGTCGACGCTGAAGTCCACGCCCACTTTGCCGCAAAACCAGGCGGTGAAGGCGAAGACGAGCGCATTGATGACGATGGTGAACAGGCCCAACGTCAGTAGCTCCAGGGGACACGTCATCACGATCAAGATCGGTCGCAGGATGGCGCGCGAGACCATGAAGATGGCCGCCGCCGGCAACAGCGCCCGCCAGCCGTCGACGTCGACGCCCGTCACCAGCGCCGCCGCGATCAGCATCGCCAGCATCGTGACGCCCCAACGCACGGCGAGCCGGAATATCCAGGGGACGTTCGCCCGCTCCCACGGGGGCTCGGTCTGACCCCAGTACCGGATGACGACCATCCGCATCATAAGTTGAGTATAGCAGACGCCATCTTTCGGGGTGCCGGCGGATAGTCGTCCCCCCTTCAATGCTGCATGATTGGGCGTTAGGAGAGGTTTGCCGTAACCGCGGGCAGATGTAAGCTATGCATTAGAAGGCGGGACGTTACGCTGTCCCGTCACAGAACGGTCACCTCACCCTCGGCAGAAAGGGGAATTAGAATGCTGTACCGGTCCAAGATTTCCCGTCGAGGCTTCCTGACAGGAGCGGTGGCAGTGGGTGGCGCTGCCGGGCTCGTGCTCGTCGGTTGCGGCGGCGGGCAGGAGAAGAAGAACGGGTCCCAGACGCCCGGCACTCCAGGAGTCGTGGGCGAGCCGAAGAAGGGCGGCACCATACACTTCATGTCGGCTACTCCTATCCTCAGCCTGGACCCGCACACGACCGAGGGCGTATCGGTCGCCAACTACTTCTACAGCTACGTCGTCCAGCCCACCGACTGGCACGCGCCTGAGTACACCATCGGCGACCTCGCGGAATCGTGGGAGACGCCCGACGACCTGAACTGGATCTTCCATCTTCGCGGCGACGTCAAGTTCCAGGACCTGCCGCCGGCCAACGGGCGGCTCCTGGTCGCCGAGGACGTGGTCAAGAGCATCGACCGCTACAGGGCGATACCGGGCGCCAGCAGCGCCTGGGACCAGTGGACCGATAGGTATGAGGCGACGGACGCGCGCACGTTCACGGAGATCACCAAGAAACCCTACGGCTACTTCCTGATGGACCTCGGCAGCCCGCTTACCGCGATCATGGCCGTCGAAGCCGTCGACCAGTTCGGCGACCTCAAGAACAACGTTGCCGGCAGCGGCCCCTACACCCTGAAATCGTACAGCGCCAACGAGGCGCTGGAGATGCTGCGCAACCCGACCTACTACCACGATTACCCCTACGTGGACGGCTTCAACCTGAAGGTCTACACCGACGATTCGTCCGCGCAGGCAGCCTTCCGCGCCGGCCAGCTCGCCGCCTACAACGCCACCACCAAGCCGAAGGCGGACAACGTGAGCAACGTGGGCGGCGTGAGCGTCCGCAAGTTCCTCGACCGCACCTACACGGTCTTCATGATGAACGCCGTCAAGGAGCCGCGATTCAAGGACGAGCGAGTCCGCGAGGCCGTCGACCTGGCGCTCGACCGCAAGCAGATGATAGACAAGCTGTGTTTCGGCGACGGCGAGCTCGCCGGCCCGGTGCCGCCGCTCTGGCCGGCCGCCCTGCCGGCAGAGGAGATCGAGGCGGCATACAAGCGCGACGTCACGAAGGCGAAGCAACTCCTCTCCGCCGCCGGCTACTCAGACCTGACCTTCGATCTCTCCTTCGGCAGCTACGCCGATAACCCGGACCGCGCCGCCATCATCAAGAGCAACCTGGCGGACGCGGGAATCACCGTCAACCTTCAGGGCGCCGACGTCGGCACGTGGCTGAGCAGCCTGACGAGCAACGACTTCGTGAGCACCACGTTCTCCCACCTGCGCTACCTGTCGGACTATATTCAGATCAACTGGCCGCATAGCCACGGCTGGGCGCAGACCGACATCGGCTACACCGGCGTGGACGACTCCGAGGTCGACGCGATGATCGAGAAGATCAATGGGACGATCAACGATCAGGAGAGGATCAAGCTGGAGCAGGACGTGCAACGGCTGGTCCTGAAGCGTCACGGCCCCACGCTCACGCTCTACGAGCCCTACGCCTACTGGGCAGCCTACGACTACATCAAGGGCTACACGCCGACGTCGTACGGATTCGGTCTGTACAAGTACGACTACTGGATCGACAAGGGATAGCCGCGGAGCACGATGACCCGCAGAACGCGGGAAAGACCGCCGTTGCCGCCGGAGCTGCTGCCGGAGTTCCAGGAGACCGGCCGCGCGCTGTCGGTCGCCGGCCTCGTCTCGTCGAATAGCGGCAACATGAGCGTGCGCCGCGCCGGCGCCATCGTCATCACGCGCCACGACTCCACGCTCGGCCGCCTCGAAGCGAGTGATCTCATCGAAGTGGCGCCGGACACGCCGTCGCACCCCATGGCGTCGGTCGAGCTCGTCGTGCATCAGGCGGTCTACGCGACGACGCCCGCACGGGCCATCGTGCACGCGCACCCGCCTGCGGCCGTCGCGCTCTCGCTCACCCTCACGTCCGACCACCTCGATACCCCGGCGTCGACGCTGCTCCCGGGGCCGATTCCGATCATTGCGGCGGAGGCGGCCTCCGGTTCGCGGGAGCTGGCCAACGCCCTGCGCGACGCCCTCCGCGGGCAGAAGATAGCGGTCGTGCGCGGACACGGCTCATTCGCGGTCGGGGAGACACTTGCGGAAGCGTGTGAGTGGACTTCGCGCCTCGAAGAGACCTGCCGCGCCCTCCTTGCATCGAGATAAGTGCCGCATCGACGCCGTCCACGCGTAGGTCGGGCGTCTCGCCCGACCGTCCTTGCCCATCGGAAGCGGGCAGGATGCCCGCCCTACGCGAAGGTGGCCGCGTACTCTCCACGCTGACTATCCTTCGGCGGCGAAGTCGGCTACGCTGAGGGAAGAGGATGCCTTTCTTCAGACCGCTCCAGCGACCGCTCGATGCCCTGCGGCGGGCGTCCGAAGGTCCCAATCACAAGTGGTGGGCCTTCAGTGCCGTCTCCATCGGCATCTTCATGTCCACCCTGGACATCAGCATCGTCAACATCTCGCTGCCGCGCATCATGGTCGGCCTCAATACCGGCTTCGACTCGGTCCAGTGGGTTATCCTCGCCTACCTCCTGACGATCACGTCGCTGCTGCTGGCCTTCGGGCGCCTGGCCGACCTGGCCGGACGAAAGAAGGTCTACATAGCGGGCTTCGCCGTGTTCACACTGGGCAACCTGGCGGCCGCTCTCGCGCCCAACGTCCTCGGCCTCGCGGGCGCGCGCGCCTTCGCCGGCATCGGCGGGGCGATGATCCAGGCGAACAGCATCGCGATTACGGCGGCGGTCTTCCCGGAGAAGGAGCGCGGCACC
>JALHUB010000299.1 GCA_022865685.1 Dehalococcoidia bacterium
CGATCTCCCCGGCACCGGCGAGCTCCGCAATCAAGCGCTGTCCCGACATCGGCCAGTGGCTGGTGCCGGGGTTGAGCGGGATGCTTGCTTTTGTCGCCTTCGCTTTCGCCATATTCTCGATGATCCGGTAGCCCACCTCGCCTGCCTTGCCCAGCATGACCGACCCGGCGATGTCGAGGGCGAAGGCTACGGGGTAGTCGCCGGAGTTCCCCAACGCGGCCACGCGCTCCTCCAGCAGCGGGCCGATGGTGAAGACCATCCGCACTACTTCCGGCGCGCGCGCGAACAGCGAGGCGACGACCGGGCTTTCGAGCGGATGGCCATCGCCGACGATGAGACGCGAGGGCTCCGCCGCCGTCACGGGGAAGGTGTCGTAGGCGATGGCCGGCCGGACCAGCCGCAGCGCTTCGTCCGCCGCCCGGTCCACGGCCTCGATCCAGGCGTCCTGGCGCGGCGCGCCCTGCCTGCCGGTAGGCATGGCCTGTCGCTGCCGGACTAGCTGCAGCGCCTCTTTCCTCTCCAGGTCGAGAGCGAAGCCCTTTACCACGGGCAAAGCCGTTCCTCCATCGACGGTCTCCATCACAATTTAGGCGCGATTCCTCAGGGCGTCAATCGGGCGGCAGAGGGCGGCCCATTTCCTGTTGCTCGCAAGGAGTCTACAATATGCTCGCCAGACGTTGACGATCTGGGGGGCAAATATGACATCATTTGAGAATCGACCGCTCCAGGTCCAGCGAAAGCCCAACTTCGACAACCTGCGGCGGACCCTCCTGCGTCAGGGGCCGCCCGGTCCGGTGCCCTTCGTGGAGCTGTTCGCCGACCCGGGGACGATGGAGTCGGTGCTCGGTGAGAAGTTCCCTCTGGACCTCCGCGGCCTGGTCCTGGATTCCCCAGACCAGCAGGAGCCGAAACCGGAGCTAGACAAGCTCCTCAAGGCCAAACAGGTCGTCGACATGATACTGCGCTTCTGCCTGGAAGCCGGCTACGACTACGTCTACATGTACCCGGGAATCGATTTCCCCCGCAGCAACTTCCAGGCGGCGGACGACACCGCGAGCCAGAAGAACTGGAGCGGCGGACAGCGATTCTGGCAGGACGAGGAGACCGGCCCCATCCAAACGTGGGCCGACTTCGAGGCGTATCCCTGGCCGACGCCGGAGGCCATCAGCTACGCCGGCATCCAGTACCTCAACGCTGTCATACCCGAGGGCATGAAGATATGCGTCGACCTGCCCGGAATCCTGGAGAACGCCTCCTGGCTGATGGGCCTCCAGTCCTTCTCCTATGCCCTGTTCGATCAGCCCGACCTGATCAAGGGGCTCGTTCAGAAGGTCGGCGACGCCGTCATTGCCGCCGCCGCGCACGTGGCGCCTCTTGAGAACGTCGGCATGTTCTTCCTGGGCGACGACATGGGCTTCTACTCCGGCACCCTCGTCTCCCCGACCGTCCTGCGAGAGCACATCTTCCCCTACCACCGCAAGCTCGTCGAGACCGTCCACGCCCACGACAAGCCGATCCTCCTCCACTCCTGCGGCAACCTGGAGAAGGTCATGGACGACATCATCGACGCCGGCTTCGATGCCAAGCAGTCGTTCGAGGACAAGATCATGCCGGTGGAGGAAGTGTACCGTCGCTGGGGCGACCGCATCGCCATCATCGGCGGCATCGACATGGACATAATGGCGCGAGGTAGCGAAGAGGACGTGCGCCGTCGCACGCGTCAGGTGCTCGAGGTGTGCGGCACGGCGGGCACTGGCTACTGCCTGGGAACGGGCAATACCGTCGCCAACTACATCCCTAAGGAGAACTACCTCGCCATGCTCGACGAGGGGCGGCGCTGGAACAGGGAGCATTTTGGCGTTGAGCAGTAGGAATGGTGCCGGATGAGTGAGACAGTCACGTCGGTGACGCAGGAGCCGAAGTACGCGTCCATCATAGAGAACTGGAAGGCGTTTTGGGCGCTTCAGGACATCGGGCGCCCCCTGTGGCTCATACCCTCGGAGCCGATACTCACCGCCGCGACGCTGCGGATGGAGCCTCTTCCCAGGCTCTTCCAGGAGAAAGAGGTCCAGCTACAGGCTTCGCTGAACGTGCTCAAGTGGCGGGAGACCGTGAATGCCGGCGACGACTTCGTTCCCCACCTGGAGCCGTACGGCGGCGTCACCGTCTTCGCCTCCGCCTTCGGCTGCGAGATCCAGTTCTTCGAGCACACGCTCCCCTGGGCGCACCCCGTCATCAAGGCCAACGACCCGCCGGAGAAGGTCTACGATCTCCCGACGCCCAGGCCGACGGACGCCCAGCTCGGGCAGATGCTGGAGTTCACGGAGTACTTCGTTCAGCAGACGAAGGGCCGCTATCCGATAGCCATGACGGACCTGCAGGGCCCGCTGGACACCGCCTACCTCGTCTGGGACCCCAGCGCCTTCATGCTGGCGATGTACACCAACCCCAAGGAAGTGCACCACCTCATGCGGCTGGTCACGGACCTCATCGTCAAGTACGTTAGGGAGCAGCGGGCCCGCTCGCCGGAGTTCATACCCTGCCACTACCCGCCGCTCTACCTTCCCGACGGCCGGGGCCTGCAGATCAGCGACGACGGGCTGGCGGTGATCAGCGCCAAGCTCTATGAAAAGTTCTGCCTGCCCCATGTCAATGAGCTGTCGGAGGAGTTCGGTGGGATATCGATTCACTCCTGCGGCAACTTCGTCCACCAGTTCGACAACCTGGCGAAGGTCCACAACCTCCGCGGGCTGAACTTCGGCGCGACGGAGACGCCGTTCGAGGCGGTGTGGGAGCGCTTCAACGGCCAGACGGCGATAATCCCCCACATGGGACTGAACAACTCCAGCGGCGAAATCCACTTCGCGAACACGCAGGAGTACATGGAGCACGTGCTGCGGACGAAGACGCACAACCGCGGCTTCGGGATCATCGTCCTTCCCCTGCCCGAGGACCACCTGGACGAGATCGGCGGCATCGAGGGGTTCGCCGCGCGTTGCAGGGAGACCATCGCCCTGTACTCCTGAATGCACACGGGGGAAAAACAGTAGCCGGGACTTTCCAGTCTCGGCGTGCCCGTTCCAGGCTGGGCCTTAGGCTAGCGGCAGCCGCCCTCCATGAAGCCTTCGTAGATGGCGCGGTGCTTCTCCACCGACATCTCGATGTCCTCCGGCTGCGGGTACTGCCGGGCGACGAAACCCCCATCGAAGCGACTCATCGCGAGGGCCATCTGCGTCGCTTCTTCGCGCACCTCGTCCGGCGTGACCTCCGGCTGCGACGACCACTGTATGTCGACGCAGTTCCAGAAGCAGACCTTGCCGCCGAACTCGTTCGCCAGGCGTTCGACGCCCATGAGGCGCGGTTGGTCGATCTGCAGCACGTCGGCGCCGATCTCGATCAGGTCGGGGATGACGTCCCAGATGACGCCGCAGCTATGCAGGATGTAGTGCATGCCGTGCTCGTGGCAGGCGTCGATGATGCGAGCGTAGCGCGGCTTGAACACCTCGCGCCACTGCGAGGGCCTGATCTGGAGCCCTGTCTGAAGGCCCCAATCGTCCCAGGACATGAAGCCGTGAACGTTGCCGATCTCGGCGTAATGCTCCACCAGCTCGACGGTCATGTCGGTCAGCCGGTCCAGTAGTGCGCCGAACCGCTGGCTGTCCGTGTAGGCGGCGATCATGAGGCTCTCGAAGCCCATCAGCGAACGGAGCCGCTCGTAGAGGTTGATGGGGTCGGCGCCGACCACGTACTTGCCGGCCTTGGCCGCCGCTTCCGTCACCAGCTTCAGCAGCGCCCACTGCTCCGACGATATCGGCTCCGGGAAGCGGTAGCCGTCCAGCGCTGCAAGGTCGGCCAGCGGCGAGACTTCCGCGTGACCCCACAGCCTGCCGGAGCCGCGCCAGCCGACGCCCCACTCGTCGAAGACCATCTCCCCCTTGGGCGCCTTCCGAACGCCGGTCGCTCCCGTTGCGGAGGCAAGCGCCGCCAGCTCGAAGAAGTCGGACTCAGGCGGCTGGACGAAGCTGTAGGGAATGCGCGGTGGGGCGTCGAACTCGATCGCGCGGCGGACGATCTCGCGGCTGGTGTAGCCGTCGGGCGCGGGCACCGGCCGGAGGAGGGCCGCCAGCAGGTTCTGCGTGTTGTCGGTCGTCATCGTTTCTACGCCGCCGAGGCTGCCGCGCTACCTGCCGGCGCGCCCCCAGCTTTGCGCGAAGGGGTCGATAATGTCGCGGACGGCCTCGCCGACGAGGTTCGCGCCCAGGATGGTAAGGCTGATGGCCAGACCGGGGAAGATCGCCAGCCAGGGCGCCTGCTGGAAGTAGTCGCGGGCGTTGCCGCTCATGTCGGCGCCCCAGGACGGGTTAGGCACCGGCACACCGAGCCCGAGAAAGCTCAGGGCGGCCTCTGCCAGGATCATGAATCCCAGGCTAAGGCTGGCGAGAATCCCGACGAGCGGCAACGTCGACGGCAGGACGTGCATGAAGAGGATGCGCCTGTTGCTGGCGCCCAGGGAGCGAGCGGCCTCGATGTACGGCTGCTGTTTCTCGGAGAGCACGATGGACCGCACCAGGCGTGACATGATCGGTATGGCGGCAATTCCGAGGATGAGGATGACGTTCCTTATCGACGGCCCCAGCGCCGCGGACAGTATTATCAGCAGGATCAGGGCCGGGAAGGACATGACGACCTCTACCAGGCGCTGGATAAGGTAGTCAACCCAGCCGCCGAAGTAGGCTGAGACGACTCCCAGCAATGTGCCGCCGATCGACGCCATGAGCGTCGCGGCGATGCCGATGCCCAGAGATATGCGGGCGCCATATATGACACGCGTGAAGACGTCGCGGCCCAGCTTGTCGGTGCCGAAGGGGTGCTCCAGGCCGGGTTTTTGGAACGCGCTGAATTCAATCGACTGTGGATCGTAAGGGACGACAAACGGCCCGACGACCGCGGTCAGTATGAGGAAGCCGAGGATCGCAGCGCCCGTCACGCCCATCAGACGCCGCCGGACGTGCGTTATCAGGCCGATGTGGTGAGGCCGGATCTCGCCCGCCATCTCCAGCGTCATCTCCGCGCTACGCATTCGTGCCTCCGGTCAGCCGGACGCGCGGGTCCAGACACGCGTACGCGATGTCGATCAGCAGGAAGAGAAGCATGACGGCGACGCCGACGACCAGGGCCATCGCCTGTATGGCCGGGTAGTCTCTGGACAGCGCGGACTCGATCAGAAGCCGCCCCAGGCCGTTGAGGTTAAACACCTGCTCGACGATCACCGTGCCGCCCAGGAGGCCGACGGCCTCCATTCCAAGGATGGTGATGATGGGCAACATGACATTGCCCAGGGCATGGCGCCGGATGACGACCGATTCGCGCAGCCCCTTCGCACGCGCCGTGCGCATGAAGTCCTGCCCCACGACGCCGAGGATCGAGCCCCGAACGATGCGCGCCAGGCCGCAGCCGGAGGCGAACCCCAGCACCAGCGACGGCGGGCCGTACTGTCGAAGGTTGTCCCACGGATTCTCGAAGAAGCCGACGTGGGAGAACGGCGGCGCGTAGGAGAAGTAGATCGAGGGCAGCAGGATGACGAGAGTCGCCACCCAGAACGTGGGCACGGACATGCCGAGAATGCTGACGCCGCGCAACAGGGAATCGAGCGGCCGGCCGAAGTTCATCGCGGACACGATGCCGATGGTCAGGCCAAGGATTGCCGAGACGCCCATCGTCATGATCAGGAGCTGGCCGGTCACCGGCAGCCGGGAGACGATCTCATCCGTGACGGGCCGGTTGCGCAGCAGCGACTTCCCGAGGTCGAGGTGGGCAGCGTCGCCCAGCCAGTTGAAGTACTGCTCCACCAGCGGCTTGTCGAGGCCGTACTGGTGCTCCAGCTCCGCGACCTGCTCCGGAGTAGCGTTCTGTCCCGCTTTCACCTGGGCGAAGTTGCCCGGCATGACGCGCGCAGCGGCGAACACCAGAATTGAGATGCCGAACAGGATCGGTATCAGGGCGATGAGTCTGCGGACGATGTAGCCCAGCATCTTTGTTCTCTACGTCAATCGACGCGATAGAACGCGGCCGCGGCCGTCGCTGCGCGGACGTTCTCCGGCGGCGTGCCGAAGGGCACCGCGTCGCCGCTGCCCAGGATGAACCCGCGCCGGTCCGGCTCCATTCGACTCAGCAGGCCGTCGACGTAAGCGTCCACTTCCGCCGCCGTGCCGCGGGCGAAGAGGGTCGGGTCTATCCCGCCCATGACGATGAACTTCTTCGCCCACGTCTTCCGGGCTTCGACGATATCCATGTCGCCGGTGGGCAGCGGTGTCACGTCGGAAATGCCGGCGTGGTGCGCCTCCGCGAAGTCGTCGGCGAAGGCGTTGAGCCTGCCGCACCAATGGGTGAGGAGCTTCTTGTCCCCGGCTTCGCGAAGTGCGGCGGCGTAATAGTTGACGAAGCGACGATCGTAGCGGCGGTACATGGACCGCGACGTCGTCGTCGAAGACAGGTTGTCGTGGAGGAAGTAGACTTCGGATGGCACCTCGGCCATCGCCTGCCACATTCGGAGGTGGAGGTCGTGGCAGGCCTCCAGCATCTCGTTCATCTCGTCAGGGTAGTCGGCGAGAAGGTATACCACCCCCTCCAGGCCGGCGTCGAAGTTGATCATCTGCTGCAGCGGCGAGGTCGGGCCGATGACGGTGACGAGGCCGCGGTCGCCGACTTTGGTGGCCGTCTCGTCGAAGTAGTCCGTCGAGATCCTGAAGGTGGTCTTCTCGACGACGTACTGGAACGTCTTGATGTCTTCGCGGGTGTGGATGCGATTCTCCAGCACCCACGGGATGTAGGGGCTCTCCGGCCTGTACTCCAGGCGCCACTTCAGGTCGCCCACCGGCGTCTCAGTTATGTGGACAATGGAGCCGTTTTCACGGTACAGCTTCTGCTCGATGCCGGCCGGCGGGTCTTCGGGCCAGAAGGCGCCGATCCAGACGGGCGTATTCACGCGGAGCACCGGGGCCCGAATGAAGACCTGCCCCGTCAGCTCGTATTGAAGGTCCTCAAGGCTCAGTTGCGCCAGGTCGCCGGAGAGCGAAGCCTGGAAGTAGCCCTCGAGCAGCGGCGTGAAAGGAACGCGATCGCAGGACTGCCGGCGGAAGGCCGCCAGCAGTCGCTCGCGAGGGCTCATTGTCGCGTGATTGCTCATGCTGCTCCCATCGACGATCCTAGCATAGCGAAGTCCATCGCGGAACTGAGGCCTCTCACTCCTTGATTTCTCATGGCCATCAACGCGCATCAACTGATTTGACGTGCGACGCCTCCTCCCGGTCGGCAGGGTCCGCGACCAGGCTTCGGAGATGACATGTCGGCCGGCAGGTGATAGCATATGGTGCGGAAATGCGATGGCATTGCCTCATCAAGTGTCGAGATGCTTGACCAAATCACCGACGATCAGTTAGGCTGATTTCCCTACTGATGCCGGGCCAGCGGATGCCCCGCTTCGCATGAGTAGCACTGGCAGGAGGAAAGACGAATGAACCTCGACGACCTGAAGCAGCGGCTCATCGAAGGGGACGCCCCG
>JALHUB010000300.1 GCA_022865685.1 Dehalococcoidia bacterium
CGCCAGGTCGTTCGTGATGATGCGCACCCGGTCCTCCGGGTACGACGTCGACCGCAGCGCCTCCAGCGCCCGCAGCGAGTCGCGCACGCTCGCGAACTCAGTCGTCACGAGCCACAGCACCAGCGACGCGGCCTGGAGAGCGGCCAGCGTCAGGTCGTTCAGGATGCCCGCGGTGTCGATGACGACGATGTCATGGCTCTTCGAGAGCAGCTCGATTATCTTGCGGAAATCGTCGGGCTTGATGCTGCGCCAGTCCATTGCCTGCGACGGCGCGGCCAGCACGTTGAGCCCGCTCGAGTGCTGCATCACGTACTTGGGGAGCGTGTCCCGCGTCACCTTCGACAGGTCGCGCGCCAGGTCGACGACGCTGCGCTCCGCCTCCATGTCCAGCATGCCGCAGACGTCGCCGAAGCCGTTGTCGCCGTCCACCAGCACGATCGACTGCCCGGTCTCCCGCACGAGGGCCGCCGCCAGGTTTACCGCCACCGTCGTCTTGCCGACGCCTCCCTTGGCGCCGAAGATGGTGATGACGCTGCCCTGCGGGCCCCAGGCCGCCGTCTGACCCCGCAGCCGCATCTGCCGCCGCTCCTCCGACTCCAGCACGGAGACTATCGACCGGCCGACGTCCTCCGCGCTCGCGGGCATCGTCAGGTAGTCGCGGGCGCCCGCCAGCATGGCGCGGCGCGCCAGGTCGATGTCGCGCGAGGCCGAGTAGACGATGACCGGCGTCTCCGGCAGGGCGTTGAGCAGCGACTCCACGGTCTGCATCGAGCGCACGACCGGCTCGCGCATGCCGAGCAGCACGACGTCCGGCTTCAGCTCCACCGCCGTCGACACCGCCTGGGTGCCGAATCCGGCCTCTCCGGCGATGACGAAGTTCGATTGCTTGACGGACTTCTTGAGGTCGTAGCGGGCCTTCGCGTCTTGATCGATAACTAGTAAAGCGGGGATTTTCGCCATTGTTCTCTCCTAGGGGGATGGGGTCTTCCGTACGGCGCCGTACTGGGTGAGGTCGGTCTCCGCCGGCGTGCCCGTCGCGCGGTCGCCGAAGGAGCGGAGCGACAGCGCCAGGTCGCCCTGCGCCTGCACCAGCGCCAGGAGCTGCGCCTGGTCCTGCGTCACCGCCAGCGTCACCGTGCGCGCGCTGGGGTTCGGCTTCACGTCCTCCGGGCGCTCCCCCAGAGTCCCGGACGCCACGGGCGTCGCTGCCTGCCCGTCCGGGGTCGTCTCTGCCGCCGGAGGGATGGCTTCCTGCGCCGTCTGCGCGATGGCCAGCACCTCTACGTTCTGAAGAAGGGTCACCGCCTTGTCGACGCCGACGAGCCCGGAGTCGAAGATGGCGATGATATCGACCAGGTCGCCCGGAAGGACGAGGCCGCCCACGCTGCTCTCCTCCGATATTGTGATCGAGAAGGCGCGCATGCCCGTGGGCAACACGGACGACAGCCCCTGGTCCTTGACGTCTTCCGTCACTCCTATCTTCAGCGCCGTCACCTGCTCGTTCTCGACCAGCGGGTAGCGCGTGGTCTGGCCCACGAGCGCCGACGGGTCGGAGTAGGTATCGCTGAGGACGCTGTCCACCGGCACGTCAATGGTCTTGAGCATCTCGCTCTCGAGGTCGGTGCGGGCGGGTATGTCCCGCGCCGCGACGACTACGGTCTTCGTGTCGGCGGCGGAGGCTTCGTCCTTGTTGTCGCTGCCGCGATTGAGGGCGACAAAGGCCAGTATTGCCGCCACGGCTGCGAAGAGCAGGGCAAGCAACAGCAGTCCGCGCCCGGAGCCTCTAGTAATCTTGTTCATTGAACCTGCCATGCTTTCCCCCTAGCCTATTCATCAAGGATAATGCGTTTTGGCGACCAGTCTGTGGGATACCCTACGCCCCCCTCGCCCGGGACTTCCACGAACCTTCCCACAAGGTTGACATGACCGATCTCTCCTGGAAAGTTCTTGTTCTTGGGATCGCACTTGGGGTCATCAATATCGCCGACCCGGCAAGCTTCAACGAAGAACGTGGCGAAGGCCCGGATAGGCATTAGCGAATTCCCCGTCGCGTCAAAGGTGTCGACGATGATGAGACTTATGACGCGCGGCGAGTCGCATATCTGTTTGTACTTGGCGTCTTCTGTCCCCTCTGTGCCGGGGGCCGAGGTAAGCTCGAAAGAGCCGTAGAAGTCGTCGATGCCGTCCCCCCCGGTTGTGTCGCAATCTCCTTCACCGGTTGGAAAGAGGCGGGAGGATCCAGAGAAAAGGGTGTTGAATGCCTTCATGACCGTTTGGGGCTGCGCGCCGGTCTTGGACCTCACACACCAGTTGAGGTCATCGTTGCAGTCCGCGGCGTCGAAGTCCATCGGCGCCACCCAGCACCACGTATTGGCGCCTCCGTACTAGATCTCGTCGCCGAGCTCATTCGCACCCCCGCCCTTCTCTGAACAGACGTCACTGGGCGGGTAGTCCTCTGGGTCCGGGTGATCGAGATCCATCCAACTCGCCTCACCTGAGACCTTGTCGAACACTGACAGGTCGCATTGCTTGCCGTAGAGGGGCTCTGGCAGGTTGTCGGGGTCGTCGTCGTCTGGCGACCAGCAGAGGTCGCGGATCCACTTCTCGTAGTCGGGATTGTTCATCGGTACGCCGACGGGCATGACGAAATCCAGCCTGTTGACCGAACCCACGCAAGCACGCGCATGTGCACCGAGGTTCGACTGGTCGGCAATAGAAAAGATTTCCCCAAACAAGCCTCGCGTGGGGTGCTTTATGTCCAGCGGATAGGTATCGATTATGTCGCTTGTGTCCCCTTCGTCGCTCCAGCATGCTGTCCAGGCCTGACTGTCGGCAAGACTGGGCAGGAGAATATTCGCCGGGTCCGTCACGTCATTGAGATTGGCATACTCGGTGGCCCTATCATTCGCGGCCTGCTGTATGGCGGTTGCGTTGGGGTCGTCCAGAGTGACGATCGGCAGGAGCTCCTGCGCAGCCGCCAGTGCCGACAAATCTGCATCCTTTTGAGCGCCTCGTCGTTCACTGAACCAGAGGCTGAAATCGATCGTGATTACCCCTATCACGAGCGTTATCGAAATGATCATCACGAAGAGTATTATGGCCTGCCCGTGGTCCTCACGGAGGCGCCGCAAAAGTCTTTTCATGGCGAACACTCCACGAATGTAATCCCGGCAGCGGGGTCGTTTTCGAGAGCGCTGGTGGCGCTTGGGGTCATCGGGATCTTAAGGGTGCCGCTGTATCCGATGGCCCTCAGGAGTGAGGCGAATGGCACTGTGTAGTTGTAGTCGTATGACAGGGAGACCCTCACGGACTCCAGGGCATCTGCCTTGTTGTTGCCGTTGTTTCCATCGATGAAGCACACCGTCGCGGAACTAACAAGCCCTTGCGCTTGATCAACCGTGGTCGACTCAGCGACAGCCGGGTCGGCGTGAACCGCTGCAGCGCGTGCCCCCTCGCGAACGGCGTGTTGCAGAGTAACGCGCTTGTCCAGGGCGCTACCAAAATCGACTATTGCGAAGAGAAGAACGAACACAAAGGGCACGATCAGGGCAAACTCAATCAGAGTCTGTCCCCGCTGTACGCGTACGCGGTTCAGAAGCGTCTTGAACGAACTCATCTCCGCCTTATTGGGCCCCTGGTTTGGCGTGCGGGGGGGCTGCTGGCCCCCCCGCACGCTACGTGAGCGTTAACCGGTCTAAGGGAACGATGCGCTGCACAGCGAAGTGCTATCGAAGTCGATGCAGCGCTCTATGCCGTTTGCCATGGACCCGAGCGCGCCGCTGAACGCGCCGACGATAAGCAGGATCGCCATCGCGATCAGGCCGCCCAGCATGGCGTACTCGATTACGTCCTGGCCGCGCTCGTCGCTGAGCCGCATCTTCAGGGTTAGCAGCTTAACTACCAACTTGCCTATCATATTTTTGTCTCTCCTTTTCGGTTGCTATAAGAACTTATGCTCTTTCGGCCACACGGCGGCCGCTGCGTTGTTTCCCGGTTCTTCGTCGCGGGCATCACCCCCTTCGAAGCAGCGGAGAGACAAAGGCGCTTCCCCTTCCGATGTGCCCCGGAATTAGGCGTTCCACCCTATTGCTGGAGCGTAACGCCGGGACTATACTGAGGTCGCAATCGGGGGCCTTGTCCGCTCCTACTGCTCTGGCTCCGCCGCTTACCCCGGCGGGGCCTTTGGTTTTGGCCGTGCTCCACTCAACAGACACTGCCACAGCGGCGAAGGTCGCAGCTTATGGCGATAGCGCGGCCTGCGTCTGTATAGCTTCCTGTGGATGTTAAACGTCTATAACGGTGCTGCGGAAGGAAGGGGACGGCGGGGGCTCCCTCCCCCTTCTTGCAGAACTGCCACCAATAAGGGTTAACGAACCAACTTTACATACGTTACGGGGACTTGTCAAGTAGCTATCTCGGACACAGTCTATGCAGGCTCGCGGCAGATTCGCGGTCGTTTTCAGTGGTTGACATAACGCTCTGCAGCGCTGAAAAGGGGGAGTGTAGAGGGGGAATTCTCCTTCTGCCGGGGCCTGGGGTGTCCCCGGATAATACATATCTGGGCGCGTGGCCTGCCCGCCTCTGGAGGGGCGGGAAGCCTGTCCGCCGGAGGGGGACGGTTCTGCGGGATGAATCCCGCAGCCTGTCTCCGACGTCGCTTTCGGAGAGGCTGAGGGTTTCAACCCTCAGAAGCGCCCAATTCCCACCCCGTGCCGTTAGCCAAACCCTACGTGGAAACGGCCTCGAAGCGCAGCCGGTGCGGCCCGATGACGATCTCGTCGCCGGAAGGGGGACCGTTCTGCGGGATGAATCCCGCAGCTACTTCCCGATCTTCGGACGCTGAGGGTTTCACCCCTCAGAATGTCACTTACTACGAAGAGACCGCCTCGAACCTCAGCCGGTGCGGCCCGCTGACGATCTCGTCGCCGGAAGGGGGACGGTTCTGCGGGATGAATCCCGCAGCTACTTCCCGATCTTCGGAAGCTGAGGGTTTCAACCCTCAGAATGTCAATTACTACGAAGACACC